>JAGOCV010000434.1 GCA_017998575.1 Burkholderiaceae bacterium | reverse complement strand
CCCCGGCGCCCATGTCCTTGTAGATGCGGCTCTTGGTCGGATCGCCTTCGAGCAGTTCGCGCCAGCGGCTGCGAAAGCGCGCGCGCGCCGCGTCGTCCATCGGGAACTCGCGGCCGGGCAGCAGACGCACCTCGGGCACGGGGAACAGGCTGCGCTGGCTGTCCGGATCGAACGTACGGATCGAATCGATCTCGTCGTCGAACAGATCGACGCGCAGCGGCATGGTCGCACCCATCGGGTAGAGGTCGATCAGGCCGCCGCGCACGGCGTATTCGCCCGGGCTCACTACCTGCGTGACGTGGCTGTAGCCGGCCAGCGTGAGCTGGGCCTTGAGCTTCGCTTCATCGAGCTTCTGCTTGACCTTGAACTGGAAGGTGTAGCCCGCCAGGAACGAGGGCGGGGCCACACGGTAGAGCGCGGTGGTGGCGGGCACGATCACCACATCCGCACCGTTGTCGCCTTCGCCACGCTGCGAGATGCGCCAGAGCGTGGCCAGCCGTTCAGAGATCAGGTCCTGGTGCGGCGAGAAGGTGTCGTACGGCAGGGTTTCCCAGTCGGGGAACACGACCACACGCAGATCGGGCGCGAAGAAGGCGAGTTCGCCCGTGAGGCGCTGGGCATCGGTGGCGTCGGACGCCACCACGGCGGTGATGCGGCCAGCGGCCTTCTCGCGCGTGGCCAGTTCGGCCAGCAGCAAGGCGTCGGCCGAGCCGGGCGGGCGCGGCAGCGTGAAGCGCTTGCCTGGGGTGAGGCGGGGCAGTTCCATCCGAAGTATCCGATCCCAACGACGTCGTGCGGGCGCCCCTGGGCGCCCGGCAAATGACAAGCACCCCACGCCTCTTCAAAGGGTGGGGTGCGATGGGCTGATTCTAGAATGTGCAGCCTCCATCCACCGGCCGTGCTGTCTTGAAACCCTTCGAAGAAAAGTCCCTGGCACCCCTGTCCGCCGACGCAGCTGCGCGGTGCTGGGTGCTGATCCCGTGCGCGGGCTCGGGCCAGCGCGCGGGCGAAGGCGGCCCCAAGCAGTACCGCCCGATCGCGGGCCGGCCGATGGTGCGCCACACCGTCGAAGCCTTCCGCGGCGCGGCCGGGCGGCTGGCTGGCGTGTGGGTGGTCATCGCGCCTGACGACGAGGACTTCCTCACGGTCTTTCCCGATTTCAACGGCGAGGGCGAATACCTGCTGGCCGGTGGTGGTGCCACGCGCGCGGCCACGGTGCTGGCCGGGCTGAACGCCATGCGTGCGAGCGGCGTGCCGGCTACCGACTGGGTGCTGGTGCACGACGCGGCGCGCTGCCTGATCACGCGTGCGCAGATCGAGGCATTGATCGACGCCTGCCAGAGCGATGCCGTGGGCGGCCTGCTGGCCCAGCCGCTGGCCGATACGCTCAAGGCAGCAGAGGACGGCCGCGTGACGGCCACGCTGCCACGCGGCGGCAAGTGGCTCGCGCAGACACCGCAGATGTTCCGCCTGGGCCTGCTGACCGACGCGCTGGAACGTGCCGGCGATGCCGTGACCGACGAGGCCTCGGCCATCGAGGCGCTGGGCCTGGCGCCGCGACTGGTTCCGGGCAGCGCCCAGAATTTCAAGGTGACCTGGCCCGAAGACTTCGCGCTGGCAGAGGCCGTGATGGCCGCCCGCGCTACCGCACGCACGAACCCATGACCACACCATTCGACTTCCGCATCGGCGAAGGCTGGGATACGCACCAGCTGGCCGCCGGCCGCAAGCTCATCCTCGGCGGCATCGAGGTGCCGCACACCCTGGGCCTGCTCGGTCATTCCGACGCCGACGTGCTGCTGCACGCCATCACCGACGCGCTGCTGGGCGCGGCCGCGCTGGGCGATATCGGCCGGCACTTCCCCGATACCGACGCGCAGTTCAAGGGGGCCGATTCCACCGTGCTGCTGGCCGAGGCGGCACGCCGTGTGCGCGCGGCCGGCTGGCAGATCGTCAATCTGGACTCCACCATCGTCGCCCAGGCGCCCAAGCTCGCGCCGCACATCCCGGCCATGTGCGCGCGCATCGCACAAGTGCTGGCGCTGGATGCGGGCCGCGTGAACGTGAAGGCCAAGACGGCCGAGAAGCTCGGGCCGGTGGGCGAAGGCCGCAGCATGGAAGCGCGCGCCGTGGTGCTGCTGGCGCGCTGATTCGCACGTTGGCCGGGCGCGGCCCGGGTCAGACCTGGCCCAACCCTTCCATCAGGTCGTCGAGCAGGCGGTAGTCGGGCAGGGTGGTGTCGATGGCCCGCCCCGCGCGCAATACCACCCGATCGGCCTGGAAGCGCGAGAGCATCTCCGACCAGCTGCGGGCACGCAGTACGACGAGATCGGCCGTGCCGCCCGGATCGATGCGGCCGGTGCCGGGGGGCAGTCCCATGATGGCTGCGGGCCATTGCGTGGCCGCGCCGATCCAGCCGTCGTGCGGATGATCGAGTTGCAGGATCTTCGCGGCCTGCGCATAGGTGTCGAGCATGTCGTGATCGCCGTAGGCGTAGAACGGGTCGCGGCAGTTGTCGCCCGCCACGGCGACCGGGATGCCGCGCGCGCATCTCGTGCAGCAGGGTCACGCCGCGCCAGCGCGGGGTCCGGCCGCCGCCGGGCGTGCGGTCCTGCAAATACATGTTGACTACCGGAAGGCTGACCACGGCCAGGCCGGCATCGGCGCAGGCCGCGAGCGTGGCCTCGATGAACTCGTCCGTCTGCAGCGCGAGTGAGCAGCAG
>JAGOCV010000140.1 GCA_017998575.1 Burkholderiaceae bacterium | reverse complement strand
CTTGAAGGTGATCTGGTCGTCTTCGCGCACCACGAACTGGGTGAGCGCCTGCAGGTTGAATTCGAGTGCGCGGTCAAACGGTTTGCTGGCGATGCCCTGCGCCACGAACCAGGTGAGCACCAGCGAGCCCGCCAGATGCAGCGTCGCCGTCCCCAGGGCCAGGCCCAGCCGGCCCTGCATCAGCAGGCCCACCACTTCGGCCGAAAAACTGGAGAAGGTGGTCAGTCCACCGAGAAAGCCCGTGACCAGCGCGAGGCGCCAGACCGGATCGAGCTGTGGCATCAGCTGCAAGGCGCCCACTGCGACCCCCACCAGGTAGCCGCCGATCAGGTTGGCCGCCAGCGTGCCCCAGGGGATGAGGCTGGCCGGCTGGCTGAGCCACAGACCCAGGCCCCAGCGCGAGAGCGCGCCGAGGCTGGCGCCGATGGATATGGCGATGACGGGGAGCATGGGGGCGATTGTCGCAGCCGCTCCGGCCAGGCGGGTGTGTGACCCAACCGTGACAGATGTTCTCTGTCGCATCGCTGTCACCAAACTGTCGCCGGGCGCTGGCATCGTGTCGTGTCCCCATTCCAACGCGGGCGCCTGGCGCCCGCACGACGCCATGTCCGAACGCCTGCCCGCCGATTCCGAAACCCTCGCCCGCATCTACCAGGACATCCTGGATGGCTACGACGAGGAACTCGAGATGGAATTCGAGGACCGCATCGTCGATGCCGTGGCCCGGCAGCAGGGCGAGGCGCCGGCCGACACCGATCGCGAGGCGCGCCGGAACTACTTCCGCGAGCTGTTCCGCCTGCAGACCGAGCTGGTCAAGCTGCAGGACTGGATCGCGCACACGAAGCAGAAAGTGGTCGTCATCTTCGAAGGCCGTGACGCGGCCGGCAAGGGCGGCGTCATCAAGCGCATCACCCAGCGCCTGAATCCGCGCGTGGCGCGCGTCGTGGCCCTGCCCGCGCCTAACGACCGCGAGCGCACGCAGTGGTACTTCCAGCGCTACGTGTCGCACCTGCCGGCCGCCGGCGAGATGGTGCTGTTCGACCGCAGCTGGTACAACCGCGCCGGCGTCGAGCACGTCATGGGTTTCTGCACCGACGAGGAGTACGAGGAGTTCTTCCGCAGCGTGCCCGAATTCGAGCGCATGCTGGTGCGTTCGGGCATCAAGGTCATCAAGTACTGGTTCTCCATCACCGACGAGGAGCAGCATCTGCGCTTCCTCGGCCGCATCCACGATCCGCTCAAGCAGTGGAAGCTCAGCCCGATGGACCTGCAGTCGCGCGTGCGCTGGGAGGACTACACCCGCGCCAAGGAAACCATGCTGGAGCGCACCCACATCGCCGAGGCGCCGTGGTGGGTGGTGCAGGCAGTGGACAAGAAGAAGGCGCGCCTGAACTGCATCGCCCACCTGCTGGAGCAGTTGCCCTATGGCGAAGTGCCACGCGACGCCGTCGTGCTGCCCGCGCGGGTGCGCAACGCCGACTACATCCGCCATCCGGTGCCGGCCGCGCTGATCGTGCCCGAGCGCTACTGACGCGCCGCGCGGACAGCGGTGGGGGATGACAGCCATGGCGATCCAGTCGCTGGACAGCCTCACGCGCAGTAACTACGGCGGCGGCGAGTCGGGGCTGATCTGCGGCTTCGTGTTCGCGGCCGACCAGGCGCCGCGCGAGATCGACGCGGACGCCGCGCAGGCCTGGCTCGCGGATGGCGCGCGGCACCCACCTGAGGCGGCCTTCCTGTGGCTGCACTTCAACCTGGCCCATGCCGCCGCGCCGCGCTGGCTGCAGCGCCATGCCGGCTTGCCCGAGGAGTTCCACGAGGCGCTGACCACGGCCGCGCCTTCCACCCGCATCGAACGCGCCGACGACGCGCTGGTGGCCGTGATCAACGATGCGCAGTTCGACTTCGGCTTCGAAGCCACCGACATCGCCACCCTGTGCGTGGGTGTGACGCCGCGGCTGGTGGTGACGGCGCGGCGCAGGCCGCTGCGGTCCATCGACCGGCTGCGCCTGCAGGTGCAGGGCGGCCTCGCGCTGCGCTCGGGCGTCGAGTTGCTGGAGCGCCTCCTGCGCGCGCAGGCCGACGTGCTGGTGGATATCGTGCGCGGCGTGACCGCGCGCGTGGACGACATCGAGGACGATCTGCTGGCCGGCCAGCGCCGCCACAAGCGCGCCAGCCTGGGCGCGCTGCGCCGGCTGCTGGTGCGCCTGCAGCGCCTGCTGGCGCCCGAGCCGGCCGCGCTGTTCCGCCTGCTGCAGCATCCGGACGAGTGGATGGCCGAGGCTGACGTCGAGGACCTGCGCCAGTCCACCGAGGAATTTTCCGTGGCGCTGCGCGACATGGCTGCGCTGCAGGAGCGCATCAAGCTGCTGCAGGAAGAGATCGCCGCCAGCGTCAACGAGGACAACAACCGCAGCCTGTTCGTGCTGACCGTGGTGACGGTGCTGGCGCTGCCCATCAATATCCTGGCCGGCCTGTTCGGCATGAACGTGGGCGGCGTGCCTTGGGGCGACAACCCGCACGGCTTCTGGATCGTGGTGGCGGTCGTGATCAGTTTCACCGGGATCGCCGGCTGGGGCGCATTGCGCAAGTCCAGAGACTGAGTCAGCCGCAGGACCGCCCGCGCCCGACTACATCGCCCAGATGCGCGGCGCCGTGGCCGGCAATTGCCACAGCGCATCGCGCCAGGCTCCGCGCACGCGGCGCAGCAGGTCCATTGCCGGCTCGACGATGGGGGCGATCACGCGCACCACCACCACGCGGTCGTGCGGCGCCGTGGCGCCGGCGTCCTGCGCCAGCGCATGGGCTTCGATCACGGCACGCGCTGCATCCAGCGCGCGCTCGCGCCGTTCGCGCGTGATCGCCGTGCCAGTGGCGAAGAACAGCGTGCCGATGCAGCGATGGCTGGCGAGGCCCAGCGGGCCATCGAGCAGGCGCGTGTCGTCGGCGGCGATGCGCGCGCGCTCCAGCCACGCGCCGGGAATCTCCAGTTGCTGGTGGAACTCGCCCGCGACGAAGGGCTCTCCCGCATGGGGCAGGCCGAGTGCGGTGACATCCCAACCGATCAGCTCGCCGCCCGGCGCGAGATCGAACACCGCCTCGTTGCGCGCCAGGCAGCCGCTGTAGGCCAGCGCTTCCAGCGGCAGCCATTCGAGCCGCCCGCCGTCCGCGATGCGGGCGCGGGTGCGCTGCAGGGCGATCTCGCCCTCGGAGCGGTAGAAGCGGGAGGCGCCGGGCGTGGTGACGAGTCCGTGGGCACCGCCGGCCACATCCAGGCGGATGTCCAGCGTGTCGCCGCCCACCAGGCCGCCCGGCGGATGCACCAGCACGCTGTGGCAGATGCCGTCGCCTTCGGGGTAGAGGCTCTGCAGGATGCGCAGCGGTCCGTCATGCAGGAAGTGCGCGACGGTGCGTCTGCCGGACGAGGCAGAGGCCGGGGCCTGGGTGCGGTAATCGAGCTGGAGACTGGCGTGCCACGGCATGGGCAGCGAGTGTACGGTGACCCGGCCTCCTACAATCGGCCCCATTCCGAGGGATTCCCGCAATGACCATCAAGAGCGACAAGTGGATCCGCCGCATGGCGGAGCAGCACGGCATGATCGAGCCGTTCGAGCCCGGCCAGATCCGCGAAAGCGCTGGCCGCAAGATCATCAGCTACGGCACCAGCAGCTACGGCTACGACATCCGCTGCGCGCCCGAGTTCAAGGTCTTCACCAACATCCACAGCACCGTGGTGGATCCGAAGAACTTCGACGAGAAGAGCTTCGTCGATTTCCATGGCGACAGCTGCATCATCCCGCCCAACAGCTTCGCGCTGGCGCGCACGGTGGAGTACTTCCGCATCCCGCGCAATGTGCTCACCATCTGCCTGGGCAAGAGCACCTACGCGCGCTGCGGCATCATCGTCAACGTGACGCCGTTCGAGCCCGAGTGGGAAGGCTACGTGACGCTGGAATTCAGCAACACCACACCCTTGCCTGCCAAGATCTATGCGGGCGAAGGCTGCGCGCAGGTGCTGTTCTTCGAGAGCGACGAGGTCTGCGAGGTCAGCTACAAGGACCGGGGCGGCAAGTACCAGGGCCAGCACGGCGTCACGCTGCCCAAGGCCTGATGCAGCCATGAGCGCGCCGCCGCTGCCCACCGAGCCGGCGGTGCCGGCGCATCCGGCCATGGGCCGCTGGGAGCGGCTTCGCGACGCCGCGCAGGAACTCTGGAACGAATACACCTGGCTCACGCGCGGGGCCACCGTGCTCCTGGTGATCGCCTGCCTGTTCGGCATGGTGGTGGCGGGCCTGGGCGAGGGCGCCTGCGTACTGGGCGAGCCCCTGTGCGTGCTGCCCGTGACATGGCAGCGCGCGCTGGCCAGTGATGCGTTCCGCACCCTCATCACGCTGTTCATCGCGCTGGCCGTGGCCATCCACCTGAAAGAGCGGCAGATCGAAGGCAAGCTCGACGGCTCGCAGCACTACGACATCGGCCGCGCGCTGGCCTACGGCTACTTCAGCAACTTCCTGGTGCCGGCATTGCTGATCGCCCGCGCCGAAGGCCAGACGCTGCAGGTGATCCAGCCCACCGACGTCGACGACCTCGAGCGCTTCGCACGCGAGACCTGGCCGCAGATCCGGTCGCGCACCGACACCCTCAGTACCGACAGCGCCTATCAGGGGAGCCTGGGCGTGCCGCTCAAGCGCTCGATCCTCGTGCTGTCGTCGCTGAGTGCGCGCGATGGCGGAACAGCGCGGGAACTGTTCGACTTTCCGTCCACCCTGTTCACGCTGCACGACTACTACGACACCTGGAACCAGTGGCTGGGCGAGCAAGGCAAGCCGCCAATCGCCCAGGCACGCATACGTGCGCTCCAGCAGCGTCAGATCGGCGCCTTCTTCGAGCATCTGCGCGAACTCTCGCGCTCGGAGATCGGCCGTGCGTCGGTGAGCGAGCTCGGCCTCACGGTGATGCAGCTGGGCGAATTGTTCGCTGCGCATTTCCGCCCGATCACGCCCGGGGAATTGCGGGACAGGGTGCGCCTGGGCGGCTGATCTGCAGGCCGGCAGGACCGGACCGCGCGTCAGGTGTTTGTCGTCGTTGTCCTACACGCGGTTCAGCCCCCATCCTCAGGACGCGGCACGCGTGCTGCATAGCATTGGGCCATCTTCGAACGAGGCCCCCATGCTGATCTGGTTCAAGTCCCTGTTCACCGACATGTCCGCCGGCACCTTGCTGGTGGTGCTGTCGTCTTCGGTGGTGCTGGCGCTGATGTTCGCGCTGGGCGAGATCGCGTCTCGCACCGCCGAAAGTGAAGCCTTGCCGTCGGCGCTGCCTTCCGGCGCGAGGGATCGAGCCGCCACGTCTTTGCTGCCTTCGGCGGGCGCGGTCGGCGACACCACCCCCGGCAACGGCACCGTCAGTGTGATGGTGCCCGTGGGCTCGTTCAACTGAGCCGGACGCCCCTACCGAGCTGATTTCCCGTCGACAGTCTCTCCGTCTCCCTCCGGGCCCATGGCCCTTTCGCGCGACATCCTCACGGATTCGCGCGTTTTTCTTGGGAATCGGCGTTGCCAGCACGCGCCGCCAGGGGCGCGCGGCAGCGTCCTACGCGATCATCCGGCACATGCCGCGCGCGCCTGTCACAACGATTTCCTACGATCTCTCCATCGACAACAACCGTGCGCCCCGCGCCTCAGGAGATCGTCATGCTGCCATCCATCGCTCCGTCCCAGGCCTCGCTGGCCGACGCCGCAGCCATGCTGCCGGCAGGTCTCAATCAGGTGCCGGAGGTCCAGGTGCCGCTGTGGCGCCCGGCCGACAACCAGGGCCACTACTGGCCCTGCGAACTGCTGCGGGCTTTCACCCTGCAAATGGCCGCACAAGGCCATTGCGTCAACAGCGACATGATGCTGGGCGATGCGAGCTACGCTCGCGACCGGCTGGCGGTGGCCCACAGCAGCGGCGACGAGCGGCTGCGCGAGCTGGCGGTGCAGCTGTTCGGGTTCTTCGACGCACCGTCGATGCACTGAATGCATCGGGTTGACCGGAGATCGCGCGATGAATACCGCCATTCCCATGACTGACGACTCGCTGCTGGCGTCGCGCCCTGGAGACGACCACGTGGTCCGCAGCGAAGCCCCGCCATCGTCGTACAACGACCCGTTCCTGCGGCCGATGTGGATCGACCGGCTCGAACACCGTATTTCCAGCGCCATCGATGGGCTGCAGAACCCTGGCTACCTGCTGGCTGGCGGCCTGGCCGCGTGCCTGGTGCTGCTGTTCGCCTTCGTGGCAGTGGTCTCGGGCCAAGTCGAGCGTGGCCAGCTCCGCAACATGGAAGAGGCCGCGCTGCGCGCCGAACTGTGGCGCTGCAGCGCGATGACGGGTCCGGCGGGCGATCGTTGCCGCCAGATCGCGCGCGGCGAAGTTCCGGCATCCCCGCTGGTCACCTGGGACAGCCCTCCGCCGGTGAACGGTCAGGTGTCGGGCGAGGTGCTGCCGGTGTCGCTGCGCTGAGGCGGGTTGGCGCAATCAGTGTGTCGCGCCGGCCCCCATCTGCAGATCAGGGCCGACGTGTTCCAGTGCCGTCCGGATGGCCAGGGCCAGGCCGCCGACGGTTGACTCAAGCGGCAGTGAAGGATGCCCCTGCGCCGGCAACCACGGCAAGTGGATGAACCCACCCCGCACGCCTGCCAGCGTGGGGTCGGTCGCCAGCAGGTGCATCAGCCCGTAGAACGCGTGATTGCAGACGAATGTGCCAGCGGTCTGGGACACCTCGGCTGCGAAGCCTTTGCGGATCAGCTCTGCGTGCATTGCCTTGATCGGCAGGGTCGAGAAGTACGCGGCGGGTCCGCCCGCCACGACCGGGTGATCGATGGGCTGGCGGCCTGCGTTGTCCGCGATCCGCGCGTCGTCCACATTGATGGCGACGCGCTCCAGCGACAGCGCCGCCCGCCCTCCCGCCTGCCCCGTGGCGACCACCAGCGCCGGACGATACCGGTGGATCAGCCTCTCAAGTGCCCCCACCGCGTCGCCAAACGTCACCGGCAGCAGCGCGCCCACCACGCGGTGGTCCGCCAAGGCCGCGCCGTGAAGTGCCTGGACAGCCCGCTCGCTGGCATTGGCGGTTTCTCCGCCGAAGGGCTCGAAGCCTGTCAGCAGCACGACGGGGGCGGTTAGCATCGTGCAAATGTAGCAAGGGGCCGCGCATGAAGTGGGAAGGCAATCGCCAGTCGGAAAACGTGGAAGACCGCCGCAGCCAGGGCGGCGGCGGATTTGGCGGCCTGCCCGTGGGTGGCCGCGGTCTGAGCCTGGGCACCGTGGTGGTGGCGCTGGTGGTGGGCTGGCTGTTCGGCATCAACCCGCTGACGCTGCTCGGCGCCCTGAGCGGAGGCGGCGCGCCGGTGGCAGAGCAGACCCGCAGCGCCCCGCCGGCCGACGACCGGCTCGCGGCATTCGTCTCCACCGTGCTGGCCGACACCGAGGATGTGTGGCGTGCCAAGTTCAATGCCTCTGGCGGCAGCTACCGCGAGCCCACGCTGGTACTGTTCCGCGGGGCGACGTCCACGGCCTGCGGGCAGGGCCAGGCGGCGATGGGACCGTTCTACTGCCCGGCCGACCACAAGGTCTACATCGACCTCGGTTTCTACGAAACGCTGCGCAACGAGCTGGGCGCGCCAGGCGAGTTCGCCCAGGCCTACGTCATCGCGCACGAAGTGGGGCACCACGTGCAGAACCTGCTGGGCATTTCCGGGCAGGTGCAGCGGTTGCGGGGCCGGGCGTCCGAGGCCGACGTCAATGCTGCCAGCGTGCGGCTGGAATTGCAGGCCGACTGCTTTGCGGGCGTGTGGGCGCACGACGCCCAGGGAGCGCGCCAGATCCTGGAGCAGGGCGACGTGGAGGCGGCGATGAACGCCGCCGCGAAGATCGGTGACGATGCGCTGCAGCGCTCGGCCGGCCGCGCCGTGGTGCCGGAGAGCTTCACGCACGGCACCAGCGCCCAGCGGCAGCGCTGGTTCGCCACCGGGCTGCGCACGGGCAGCATCCAGGCCTGCGACACCTTCAATGCCCGGAGCCTGTGAGCACCCGCGGGCCTGAAACTGCGGCCCCGGCAGGGTTTTCCCGGCCCGGTGCGACAATACCGGGTTCATGACCTCTTCCTTCTCCAACCTTTCGCTGGCCGAGCCGCTGGCACGCGCCGTGGCCGAAATGGGCTACGAGAACATGACGCCGATCCAGGCGCAGGCCATTCCGGTGGTGCTGACCGGCAAGGACGTGATGGGGGCCGCGCAGACCGGCACCGGCAAGACGGCGGCCTTTTCGCTGCCGCTGCTGCAGCGCCTGCTCAAGCACGAAAACAGCTCCACCTCTCCCGCCCGCCATCCGGTGCGCGCCCTGGTCCTGCTGCCCACGCGCGAGCTGGCGGACCAGGTGGCCCAGCAGATCAAGCTCTACGCCAAATACACGCAGCTGCGCAGCGCCGTCGTGTTCGGTGGCATGGACATGAAGCCGCAGACGGCCGAGCTCAAAAAGGGTGTCGAGGTACTGGTGGCCACGCCCGGCCGCCTGCTCGACCACATCGAGGCCAAGAACGCCGTGCTCAACCAGGTGGAGTACGTGGTGCTCGACGAAGCCGACCGCATGCTCGACATCGGCTTCCTGCCCGACCTGCAGCGCATCCTGAGCTACCTGCCCAAGAGCCGCACCACGCTGCTGTTCAGCGCCACGTTCTCGCCAGAGATCAAGCGCCTGGCCGGCAGCTACCTCAACGACCCGATCACCATCGAGGTGGCGCGCCCCAACGAAACCGCTTCCACGGTGGAGCAGCGCTTCTTCGCCGTCGATGGCGACGACAAGCGCCGCGCGCTGCGCCAGATCGTGCGCCAGCGCGGCATCACGCAGGCCTTCGTGTTCGTCAACAGCAAGCTCGGTTGCGCGCGGCTGGCCCGCTCGCTGGAGCGGGACGGCCTCAAGACCAGCGCGCTCCATGGCGACAAGAGCCAGGACGAGCGCCTGAAGTCGCTCGACGCCTTCAAGCGCGGCGAAGTGGAACTGCTGGTGTGTACCGACGTGGCTGCCCGCGGTCTCGACATCAAGGACGTGCCCGCCGTCTTCAACTTCGACATTCCGTTCAACGCTGAAGACTATGTGCACCGCATCGGCCGCACCGGCCGTGCGGGCGCCTCCGGCCTGGCCGTGAGCTTTGCTGGCGGCGGCAACGATGCGCGCCTGGTCGCCGACATCGAAAAGCTCATCAAGAAGAAGATCGAGATCGAGCCGCTGGAGTTCGAGGACGACCGCCCGCGCGGCCGCTTCAACGACGGTCGCCGTGCCTGGCGCGAAGGCGACGATGCGCCGCGCGAGGCGCGCCGCGAATCCGATGACGGCTTCCGCGAGCGCCGCGCACCGCGCCCGGCTGCCGCGCCGCGCGATCCGTTCTTCGATCAGCCCTACGAGGCTGCCGCGCCAGCCGATGGCGAAGCCAGCAAGCCTGCCTGGGAAACCGCTGGCCGCCCGGCCACGCCCGCGCGCGGCATCTCGGCCAATATCAAGACCCGTCGCAAGGTGGCGGCTCTTTTCAAGGCGCAGCAGCCGCAGTGAGGCCGGCCGCTCAGGTGCCGCCCGGCACTTGCGCCTGCTCGCATTCGACGCTGACGATCTCGCGCTCTGCTGGCGTCGGCCCCAGCCGCGCGGCGGAGAGGCATCCACCCCAGACGCAGCCCGTGTCCAGTGCCAGCACGTCGGGCCGGGACACCAGGCCCAGCGTGGACCAGTGGCCGAACGCCACTGTCACGTCGGCCGTGCGGCGGCCCGGTACCTCGAACCATGGCATCAGCC
>JAGOCV010000139.1 GCA_017998575.1 Burkholderiaceae bacterium | reverse complement strand
ACCTGATGGTGGTGCTGATGGTGCTGGGCGCCGCTGCCTACTTCCAGCTGGGGCAGGATGAAGATCCGCCCTTCACCTTCCGGGCCATGGTGGTGCGCACCTACTGGCCGGGCGCCACGGCGCAGCAGGTGGCCGAGCAGGTCACCGACAAGATCGAGCGCACGCTGCAGGAAGTGCCCTACGCCGACAAGATCCGCAGCTACTCCAAGCCTGGCGAGTCGCAGATCATCTTCCAGATCAAGGATTCGTCGCGGCCCTCCGAGGTGGCGAACGTCTGGTACACGGTTCGCAAGAAGATCGGCGACATGCGCGGCACGCTGCCCTCCGGCGTGGTGGGCCCGTTCTTCAACGACGACTTCGGCGACGTCTATGGCGTGATCTACGCACTGGAGGCCGACGGCTTCTCGCCGGCCGAGCTCAAGGTGTTCGCCGACGACGTGCGCCAGCAGTTGCTGCGCGTGCCCGACGTGGCCAAGGTCGAGCTGTTCGGCGTGCAGGACGAGAAGGTCTTCATCGAGATCTCGGCGCGCCGCCTGGCGCAGCTGGGCCTGGATTTCAACGCCGTGCTGCAGCAGCTGGGGCAGCAGAACGCGGTGGAAAGTGCGGGGGCGGTGCAGACGCCGCAGGACGTGTTCCAGGTGCGCGTGCAGGGCCAGTTCCGCGCCATCGACGAACTGGCGGCCATGCCGATCCGCGGGCCGTCGGGTGCGCAGTTGCGGCTGTCCGACATCGCCGAGATCAGGCGCGGCTACGTCGATCCGCCCTCGGTGAAGGTGCGCCACCAGGGGCGCGAGGTCATCGCCATCGGCGTGTCGATGGCCAAGGGCGGCGACATCGTGGCGCTGGGCCGTGCCTTGCGTGCCGCCACCGACCGCATCGGCCGCGACCTGCCCGCCGGCGTGGCGCTGGCGCAGGTGCAGGACCAGCCTTCGGCCGTGACCGCGTCGGTCAACGAATTCATCAAGGTGCTGATCGAGGCGGTGGTCATCGTGCTGGCGGTGAGCTTCGTGGCGCTGGGCCTGCACAAGGGCGGGCGCTTCGGCTGGTACGTGGACATCCGCCCCGGGCTGGTGGTGGGCATCACGATCCCGCTGGTGCTGGCCGTCACCTTCCTGGCCATGTGGTACTGGGGCATCGGGCTGCACAAGATATCGCTCGGCTCGCTCATCATCGCGCTGGGCCTGCTGGTGGACGACGCGATCATTGCCGTGGAGATGATGGTTCGCAAGATGGAGGAGGGCTACGACCGCTTCCGCGCCGCGACCTTCGCCTACGAGATCACGGCCATGCCCATGCTCACGGGCACGCTGATCACGGCGGCGGGCTTCCTGCCGATCGGGCTGGCGCGCTCGATGACGGGCGAGTACACCTTCGCCATCTTCGCCGTGACGGTGATCGCGCTGGTGCTCAGCTGGCTGGTGTCGGTGTATTTCGTGCCCTACCTCGGCACGCTGCTGCTCAAGCCCAAGCCGCACGCCACCGGCAGCGACGGCGCCGACCAGCCGCACGAGATGTTCGACACGGCGTTCTACAACGTCTTCAGGCGCGCGGTGAACTGGTGCGTGGCCCACCGTTGGCTCACCATCGGCGCCACGGTGGCGCTGTTCGCGCTGGGCATCGCGGGCATGGGCCGCGTGCAGCAGCAGTTCTTCCCCGATTCGAGCCGGCCCGAGGTGATGGTGGACATCTGGTTCCCCGAAGGCACCTCGTTCCAGGCCAACGAGGCGGTGGCACGGCGCGTCGAGCAGCGCATGATGCAACTGGAGGGCGTGGCCACGGTCAGCGCCTGGCTGGGCTCGGGCGTGCCGCGTTTCTATCTGCCGCTCGACCAGGTGTTCCCGCAGACCAACGTGTCGCAGTTCATCGTGCTCTCGAAGGATCTGCGCGCGCGCGGGCAACTGATGCACGAGTTGCCGGCCTTGCTGGCCACCGAATTCCCCGAGGTGCGTGGCCGCGTGAAACTGCTGCCCAACGGACCGCCCGTGCCGTACCCGGTGCAGTTCCGCGTGGTGGGCTCCGATCCGATCGCCTTGCGCCTGCGCGCCGACGAGGTCAAGGCGGCGATGCGCGAGAACGCGAACACGCGCGGCGTCAACGACAACTGGAACGAGTCGGTCAAGGTGGTGCGGCTCGAGGTGGATCAGGACAAGGCGCGCGCGCTGGGCGTCTCCAGCCAGTCGATCGCCCAGGCCGCGCGCACCACGTTCACCGGCACCACCGTGGGCCAGTACCGCGAGGGCGACAAGCTCATCGACATCGTGATGCGCCAGCCGGCCGACGAGCGATCCGCCATCAGCGACATCGCCAATGCCTACCTGCCCACGGCCTCGGGCCGGGCCATTCCGCTCACGCAGATCGCGCGGCCGGTGTTCTCGTGGGAGCCGGGCGTGATGTGGCGCGAGAACCGCGACTACGCCATCACGGTGCAGAGCGACATCGCCGACGGCCTGCAGGGCGCCACCGTCACGCAGCAGCTGCTGCCGTCGCTGCGCGCGCTGGAGGCCAGATGGCCGGCCGGCTTCCGCATTGAAGTGGCGGGCGCGGTGGAGGAAAGCTCCAAGGGCTCGGCCTCGATCGCCGCCGGCCTGCCGGTGATGCTGTTCCTGATCTTCACCCTGCTCATGCTGCAGCTGCACAGCTTCAGCCGCGCCATGCTGGTGTTCCTCACCGGGCCACTGGGCATCGCCGGGGTGGCGGCGGCGCTGATGCTGTCGGGCCGTCCGTTCGGCTTCGTGGCCCTGCTGGGCGTGATCGCGCTGATGGGCATGATCCAGCGCAACTCGGTGATCCTGATCGACCAGATCGAGCAGGACCGCGCGCGCGGCGTGCCGGCCTGGGACGCCATCGTCGAATCGGCCGTGCGTCGTCTGCGGCCCATCGTGCTGACGGCCGCCGCCGCCGTGCTGGCCATGATTCCGCTCTCGCGCAGCGTGTTCTGGGGCCCGATGGCGGTGGCGATCATGGGCGGCCTCATCGTCGCCACCGTGCTCACGCTGCTGGCGCTGCCGGCCATGTACGCGGCGTGGTTCCGGGTCAGGCGCGAAGCCCCCGCGATGGTCGAGCACACGAGTGCCACCACCTGACGGAGGAGGAGCGGCAGCCGCTACAATCGCGGGTTGCCCTCCAGCGGGCTGCCGGCACGGTGCGAAGCACTTCGCCAGTCCGGCCCGCGCTGGCCGGGCCAGGACGCGCGGGTGGCGAAATTGGTAGACGCACCAGGTTTAGGTCCTGACGGTGGCAACACTGTGGGGGTTCGAGTCCCCCCCCGCGCACCACGAACCCGACGAAAAACGCGCCGATCCCTTGCGGGGTCGGCGCGCTTTTTTTGGGGGGGCGTGGTGCGATCAGGCCATCTGCACGCGCAGCTCTGGCAGGCCGCCCGCGCCGCCCACCAGGGTGTCGCCGGACACCACGGCCGCGACGCCTTCGGGCGTGCCGGTCATGATGAGGTCGCCGGGCTGCAGTTCCCAGGCGGCCGAGAGATGCTCGATGGTTTCCGCGATGCTCCAGATCAGCTTGGAGACATGGCTGCGCTGCCGGTCGGTGCCGTTCACCTGCAGCCAGATCTCGGCCTTCTCGATGTCGCCGGCCTCGGCAGCGGGCGTGATCGGGCCGATGGGCGCCGATTGCTCGAACGCCTTGCCGATGCACCACGGGCGGCCCTGCTTCTTCATGTCGTTCTGCAGGTCGCGGCGCGTCATGTCCAGGCCGACGGCATAACCGAAGACATGCTGCATCGCGTCCGCGGCCCTGATGTTCTTGCCGCCCTTGCCGATGGCGGCCACCAGCTCGATCTCGTGGTGCAGGTTCTTCGTCAGCGTGGGGTAGGCCATGCGGCCGGTTTCTCCGGCCGGCACCACCAGCACCGTGTCGGCGGGCTTGAGGAAGAAGAACGGCGGCTCGCGGCCGGTGAAGCCCATTTCCTTGGCGTGGTCCTCGTAGTTGCGGCCCACGCAGTACACGCGGTGCACGGGAAACAGCTCGGAGCGGCCGACGATGGGCAGGCCGATGGTCGGGGTTGGGGTGAACAGGTAGCTCATGTGTCGAAGGTCAGCGGTAGGAAAAAGAGGGAGTCGGGCTGGCGTGGCCGCCGCACGCACGCGGGCGCTTCACGGCACGGCCGCCGCGCAGGCGCCGGCCTGCAGGTAGGCGTTCACGAGATCGGCCGGCAGGCGTGCGAGCGATTCGGCGCTCACCGCCCGGGTGGCGCGGCGCAGCGCGTCCAGGTCGATGTCGCCGGGCATGAGCACCTGCACGCCATGGGCGCGCAGGCGTTCGAGCGCCGTCTCGTCCTGTGCGGCGGCGCTGCGACGCTGCTGGTGCGTGGCTTCGTCGACGGCCGCCTGGAGTTGGGCCCGCTGGCGGCTGTCCAGGCTCTCGTGCCAGGCGCGCGGGCAGGCCAGCAGCACCACGCCGAAGAAGTGGCCGGTGAGGCTGACGTGGGGGTGATGGCGCCAGAGCTCGAAGGTGAGCAGGTTGGTGAGGGGGTTTTCCTGCGCGTGCACGGTGCCGTCCTGCACCACACGCACGAGTTCCTTCACGTCGGTGGTCACGGCCTTGAAGCCCAGCGCGTCGAGCGTGCGGCGATAAAGCTCGCTGTCCAGCGTGCGGATCACCAGGCCCTCGCAGTCGCGCGGCGTGCGGATCGGGCGCACCGCGTTGGAGACGTGGCGGAAGCCGTTGTCCCAGAACGCCAGCACGTGCAGGCCGCTCTGGCGCGCCACGGCCTCGCGCAGCATCGTGCCGGCGGCGCCATCGAGCGCGGCGAAAGCGGCGGCACGGTCCTGCACGGAGAACGGCAGGTCGAGCACCGCCAGCTCGGGCACGCGCGCCGAGAGGTAGCCGGAAGCCATGTAGCCGATCTGGCGCTCACCGCGGTCCAGCGACGCGAACAGCGAGGCTGCGCTTTCGCCCTGCGCGGTCACGTCGGGCAGCAGGTGAGGCGTGCCTACGGAACTGCCGTCGAGGCGGCGCGCCAGCGTGGTGAGGGCGGCGGTGAGGATGGAGGCGCCGCCCTGGTAACCGGCCAGATGAATGGGGGTGAGTGGCTTCATGCCGGGGCTCCGTCGATGGGGGTGGTGCGGCAGCGCGCGATGGCTTCCACGATGAACGCGTTGTCGCGGCCGGCCTCGCCGCGGTTGACGCAGTCGTCCAGCAGCCCGGCATAGACGCTGGCGAAAGGCAGCGCCTGGCCGCGTGCAGCGGCCTGCGCCAGGATGAGGCGGAAATCCTTGAGGCTCTGGTCGACCTTGCCCTGCAGCGGCTCGAACGTGCGCGTGGCCATCATCGTGCCCTTCACCTGCATCACGCGCGAGTACGCGGCCGAGCCGATGAGCACGTCGAGGAAGCGTTCCGGATCCAGCCCGAGCTGGCCGGCGAAGACCAGGCCTTCGGCCAGGGCACTGCGGTTGAGGCCGAGCACCAGGTTGACGGCCAGCTTGGCGCGGCTGCCGTTGCCCACCGCGCCGAGCACGTGGCGCGAGGGGCACAGCGCCTCCAGCACCGGCGCGGCACGGCTCAGGTCGGCCTCGTGGCCTGCAACCAGGCCCACGGCCTCGCCGCGTGCCAGCGTGCCGCTGGTGCCCGACACCGGCATTTCCGCGAACGCGAGCCCGGCCGCGTCGCAACGCTGGCCGAGCGCGGCCAGCCGGTCCGGATCGCAGGTGCTGGTGCACAGCACGACCGGGCGATGCCCGCCGGCGCGCGCGGCCTGCAGCAGGCCGCCTTCGCCTTCCACCACTTCCTCGACCTGCGCGGTGTCGAAGACGGCCAGCACCACCACGTCGCACGCGGCCAGATCGGCCAGCGAGCGTGCGGCGCTGCGCCCGGGGCCGGCGAACGCCTCGCGGCGCCCGGCATCGACGTCGTAACCCACCAGTGCCAGGCCCGCACCCGCCAGCCGGGTGGCGCACGCCGTGCCCATCAGGCCCAGGCCGGCGATGCCGACCGTGAGCGGCGTGCCGGCGGCCGCAGCTGCAGAGGCGCTGCCAGTCGCCATCATTCGGCCTTGATGCCGGCGTCGCGGATCACGCGGCCGATGCGCGCATGGCCGGTGCGCGTGAGCTCGCCCAGCTGCGCCGGCGTGGACGGCGACGGATCCAGGCCCAGGCCCAGCAGGCGGTCGCGCACGGCCGGATCGGCCAGCGCCCGCGCGACTTCGGCGTTCAGCCGGTCGACGATGGCCCGGGGCGTGCCCTTGGGCGCGTACAGGCCCAGCCAGGTCGAGAAGTTGAAGGCCGGCATGCCGGCTTCGGTGAACGTGGGTACGTCCGGCAGCAGGCTGGAGCGGCGCTCGGCCGGCTGGGCCAGGGGGCGCAGCTTGCCGTCCTTGATCAGCGGCAGCGCCACCGAGATGGCCGAGAACATCACCGGCACCTGGCCGCCGGCCACGTCCATGGTGGCCTGCGTGGCGCCCTTGTAGGGCACGTGCGTCATCTGCACCTTGTTGGCGGTGGAGAAGAGCTCCATCGCGATGTGGTGCGGACTGCCGGGGCCGGCGGATGCGTAGTCCAGCTTGCGCGGCTGGGCCTGTGCCTGCGTCACCAGTTCGCCCGGCGTCTTGAAGGCGTTGTTGTTGGCCACCAGCACCCACGCGATGTTGGCCATGCGGCTGACGGGCTCGAAATCGTTCAGCGGGTCGAAGCTGGTCTTGGCGGCCAGGTTCACGGCGTAGTTGAGCACGCTGTCGGTGATGCCGCCCAGCACGTAGCCGTCGGGCGCGGCGCGGGCGATGCGGTCGGCACCCACCAGGCCCGAGGCCCCGGGCTGGTTCTCGATGGCGAAGCTGGCGCCCATGTTCTCGCCCACCTTGCCGAGCACGACGCGCGTGCCCACGTCGGCGGCGCTGCCGGCCTGCAGTGGCACGATGACCTGGATCGGCTTGGCGGGGTAGGCGGCCTGCGCCAGCGTGGCGCCGGATGCGGCCAGCAGTGCGGTGGCGAACAGCGCGCGGCGCGCGCGCGTGAAGGGGATATGCATGTCTGTCTGTCTCCGTGGGTTGTCGTGGGGGAGCGCGGGCCTGCGCGGCGCGCGTCCCGGCTGCGCGGGGGCGCCTTATTCCTTCATGCCGGCATCGGCCACGACCTTGGCCATGCGCGCGTAGTCGCTGGCCATGTAGTCGCGCATCTGTGCGGGCGTCATCACCGAGGGGTCGATGCCGTTGTCGGCCAGCCGCTTGACGGTGTCGGGATTGCGCAGCACCTTGGTCAACTCGCCCGCGATGCGGTTGACCACGTCGTCCGGCGTCGCGGCCGGCGCGACGATGCCGATCCACGAGGCGTAGTCGTAGCCCGGCACGCCCTGCTCGGCCACCGTCGGAATCTCGGCCATGACGGGGGTGCGCTGCGCACCCGCGACGGCGATCGCGCGCAGCTTGCCGGCTTTCACCATGGGCATCACGGTGCCGATGGCGTTGAACATCACCTGCACCTCGCCCCCCGCGACGGCGACGGCGGCCGGGCTCGCGCCCTTGTAGGGCACGTGCAGCATCTTCATGCCGGTGGCGGCCTCCAGCATGCTCATGGCGATGTGCTGGGCGCTGCCCACGCCGCCGGTGGCGTAGCTCACCTTGCCGGGGTTGGTCTTCACGTAGGCGATGAGTTCCTGCACGTTCTTTACCGGCAGGCTGGGGTTGACCACGAGCGCCGTGGGCAGCACCGCGACCATGCCGACCGGCTTGAAGCTGCGGGCCGGATCGAACGACACCTTGCGCACGTGCGGCAGCACGCCCAGGATGGCGTTGTTGCAGCCGCACAGCGTGGTGCCGTCCGGGTTGGCGCGCGCCACTTTCTCGGCGCCGATGGCGCCCGAGGCGCCGGTCTGGTTCTCGATGACGATGGGCTGGGCCAGCGCGGCCGAGAGCCGCTCGGTGACGATGCGCAGCGCGACGTCGGAGGCGCTGCCTGTCGCCAGCGGCGTGACGAGCGTGACGGTTTCGCCGGCCGCCCAGGCGGCCGGTACGGTGGCCGAGCCCAGGCACAGGAGGGTCGCGCCGAGGGTGCGCTTGAAAAGGGATTGCATGGTTTCTTGTCTCCGTCTATTTATGGTGGGGTGCAGCGCGCGCCGCGGTGCTCAGAGCATCACGCGGCCGCCATTGGTATCGAGATTCACGCCGGTGACGAAGCCGGCACCGTCGGAGGCCAGGTACAGCATCGCGGCCACGTGGTCGTCCACCTGGGCCAGCCGGCGCAGCGGCACCTGCGCCGCGATGCGCTCGACGTCTTCGGCCGTGCGCAAGGCGGCGACACGTGGCGTCAGCGTGGTCAGCGGTGCGATGGTGTTGGCGGTGATGCCGTGTGGGCCCAGCTCGTAGGCCAGAAATCGCGTGAGCTGCGTGACGCCTGCCTTGGCCGCGCCGTAGGCCGGCGACGAGGCGGCATGCACCGTGCGGCCCGAGATCGAGGTCACGTTCACGATGCGTCCGGCCTTCGAGCCCTTGAGCGCGGGGATGGCCGCGCGGCAGCACAGGAATACGCTGCGCAGGTTGAGCGCCACCGTGGCGTCCCATTCGGCGATGTCCATCTGCTCGACCGTGAGCAGCTTCTTGTAGCCGCCGGCGCAGTTGATCAGCACGTCGAGGCCGTGGCCTGCGGCGGCAATGTCGCCGAATGCGGCGGCGACGGCCGCCTCGTCGGTGATGTCCAGCGCGATACCGGTGGCACTGGCGCTGCCCTGGAGCCCGGCCGCGATGTCGCGCACGCGGTCGCCGTCGATGTCCAGCAGGAACACGTGCGCGCCCTGCGCGGCGAAGGCTTGGGCCGCCGCCGCGCCGATGCCACCGGCGGCGCCGGTGATCACGACGCTGCGGCCGGAGAGTTCGGGGTAGGTCGGCATCATGCGGGGCGCATCCAGGCGCGGGTGGTCTGTCGGCTTCGAGCCATCAGAACGTCGACGCCTTGACCGGCGCTTCCTTGGTCATCACCTCGGCGGCCGACTTGTCGTTTTCGCCCGCGTCCGTCCATTCGGGCACGCGGCCGATGCGGGCGGCCTCGTGCCAGGCGAAGTTCAGCTCCACCTTGATCCCGTTGATGGGCTCGCGCATGAACAGCTGGTAGAGGTTGGAGTTGTGCGCCTTGCGCTCGCTGAACTCGACGCCATTCGCGGTCAGGCGGTCGATGAATTCCTCGATGCCCTCGCAGTTCAGGCACAGATGGTCGATGCGGCCCGAGCCCATGGCGCCGGCCGCCGAGAAATCCTTGTCGCCATCGGTGGGCGTCTTGAGGTAGGTGTCCTGATGCGTGGAATAGCGTGCCTTGCCGATGTGGATCACATCCTGCCCGCCGATGTAGAGCCAGTAGACGGGAAAGCCGAACTCGGGGTGGTAGCCGTTGCGGAAGCCCAGGTTCTCGACGAACCAGTCGCGCGTGCCCTCGGGGTCGTGCGTGAGGATGAGAAGGTGTTCGAGGAATCGCAGTCCCATGGTTGTCTCCGTTGTCTTGTCTGTCTTGTGTATGCGTGTGATTGCCTGCGGGTGGCGCCAGCCGGTGCGCCTACTTGGCGTGCTCGGCCGCCACGGGCCGTGTCTCGCCCGTGTCCGTCAGCGTGCGCGTGGCGTTGACCGAGGCGTAGATCCACAGGATCTTCATCGGCTCGCTGTCGGACATGTTGCGGAAGCGGTGCGGCACATTGGGCGGGATGAAGGTGGTGTCCAGCGGCTTGAGCTCCTGCACCTCGCCGTCGATGTCCAGATAGGCGTGGCCGCTCAGCAGCATCACGCTTTCCTCGCAGTTGTGGCTGTGGAACGGGATGGCCGTGCCGGGGCTGAATTCGGTGATGCCGTTGATGAACGTGCTCGCGCCCACCGAGGGCAGCACCAGCGGCGTGGTGCGGGCGCCACCGCCACGGTCGTGGCTCTTGATCTGGTC
>JAGOCV010000138.1 GCA_017998575.1 Burkholderiaceae bacterium | reverse complement strand
AACTTGAAAGAGGGCGCCGGCCAAGAAACCGCCGACAAAGCAGGCCGCTGCTGCAGGGAAGAAGGCGGCACCGGCGAAGAAGGAGGCTCCCGCCAAGAAGGCCGCACCGGCGAAGAAGGCTGCTCCGGCCAAGAAGGCCGCACCGGCAAAGAAGGCTGCTCCCGCCAAGAAGGCCGCACCGGCGAAGAAGGCTGCAGCTCCCAAGAAGAAGCGCACCCCGAACGCAGCGTTCATGAAGCCCCTGACCCCCAGCGCCTCGCTGGCCGCGGTCGTCGGCTCCACCCCGCTGCCGCGCACGGAAGTCGTGAGCAAGCTGTGGGCTTACATCAAGAAGAACGGTCTGCAAGACAAGACCAACAAGCGCCTCGTGAACGCCGACGCCAAGCTGAAGGAAGTCTTCGGCAAGGCGCAAGTCTCGATGTTCGAGATGGCCGGCCTGATCGGCAAGCACGTCAAGTAAGACGGGTGACGCACCGTGCCACGGCACGGTTGCGACGCCAGATGCCCCGCTTCGGCGGGGCTTTTTTTTGCTCCGGCGCGTGAGCAACAATCGAGTGGCGCCTGCCGCTGCTGCGGGTTCACCCCACGCGAAACAATTCACCATACGGTTAAATTCAAGCCATGCCACCGACTCCCATCGACGCCACCGAGCCACGCGCACGCGACGCCGACCGGTCGCAGGCGGCCATCCTGCTGGCCGCGCGCGACGAGTTCGCAGGACATGGCCTGGCCGGAGCGCGCGTCGACCGCATCGCCGAGCGCGCGGGTGTGAACAAGCGCCTGATCTACTACTACTTCAACAGCAAGGACGACCTGTTCCTGGCCGTGCTCGAACAGGCCTACGCCGACATCCGCGCGGCCGAGCGCGAGCTGCATCTGGCAGACATGCCACCCGCACAGGCGATCCGCCGGCTGACCGAATTCACGTGGGAGTACTACCTCGCCCACCCTGAATTCCTCACGCTGCTCAACAGCGAAAACCTGCACCAGGGGCGCCATGTGACGAAGTCCTCGCGCGCGCGGGAAATGAACTCGCCGCTGATCGCCACGCTGGCCGAAATCCTCGAACGCGGCCGCGCCGAAGGCATCTTCCGCGGCGGCATCGATCCGGTACAGCTGTACGTGTCGATCGCCGGCATGGCCTACTTCTACCTCTCCAACAACCACACCCTCTCGGCCATCTTCGGGCGCAGCCTCATGACGCCGAAGGCGCAGCACGAGCGCATCTCGCACATGTGCGATGTGATCCTAGGGTATGTCCTGAGAAACTGAACGGCGGGCCGCGTTGACGCCCTCCCGGGCGCATTCCAGAATTAACCTTCCAGTGAATTATTAGAGAAGGAGACAGCTGAAATGACGACATCCGGATTGCTTTCCCGTTCGCTGCTGGCCGCAGGCCTCCTGTCGATCGCCGCCTCTGGTGCCTTCGCACAGTGGAAGCCCACGCGCCCCATCACGCTCATCGTGCCTTGGGCCGCGGGCGGATCCACCGATCAGGTCACGCGCGTCGCGGCGGCCGAGGTCGAGAAGGCGCTGGGCCAGAAGGTGGTGGTGATGAACCAGCCCGGCGCCTCGGGCTCGGTGGGCACCAAGAACGCACTCGAAGCCGCCAAGGACGGCTACACCTGGACGGCCGGCGCCGCCAAGGATCTGGGCACCTACAAGGTGCTGGGCATGCTCGACACCTCGATCCAGGACTGGAACCTCTATCTGACCGTGGCCCACGTCTCGGTGGTCGGCGTCAACGCCGATACGCCCTACAAGACGATGCCCGAGCTGCTGGCCGCGATGAAGGCCAAGCCCAACTCGGTGAGCGTCGCGACGGCCGGCGTCAACTCCAGCGGCCACTCGGCGATCGAAGCCATCGCGCGCGCCACCGGCACCACCTACAAGCATGTCACCTACGACGGCGGCAACCCGGCCGTGGTGTCGACGCTCTCGGGCGAAACCCAGGTGACCACGCAACTGGCGGCCGAGCAGACCGACATGATCCGCGCCAAGCGTATCCGCCCGCTGGCCGTGGTGAGCGACAAGCCGCTGACGATCGAGGGCTACGGCACCATTCCGCCGCTGTCCCAGTTCATGCCCGGCTTCAAGGACCCGATCAACTACTTCGGCATCTTCGTGCCCAAGGGTGTGCCGGCCGAGGTCAAGCAGACGCTGGACAACCTCTGGAACAGCCAGATCGCCAAGGGCGACGCGCTCAAGAAGTACGCCGAATCGCGGGGCGCCATGTTCTCGGGCGCCTACGGCGACGAAGCGCAGAAGGCCGTGATGCCCGCCATCCAGTCTTACGCCTGGGTGCAGCAGGAAGCCGGCAAGGCCAAGGTGTCGCCCGACACCATCGGCATCCCCAAGCCCTGACAGCCGCGCATGGCGCAGCGCCCGGCGCCCTGCCGGGCGCCTGTCATTTCCCTCCCTGAATTCCCTGGACGAAGCATCATGAGCGATGGTGGAAAAACCGCCCGTTCCGACCTGGTGGGCGGTGCGGGCTGGATCGTGTTCGGCCTGCTGATCCTGGGCGAGTCGCTGCGCATGGACCGGTTCGCGCAGATGGGCTCAACCCTCTACACCATGCCGGGCTTCATGCCCGGCCTCATTGGCGCAACCCTGATCGTGCTGGGCCTGGCGCTGTGCCTGCGCGGCTGGCACCGCCGGCGGCTCGCGCAGACAGCCGCAGCCGCGCGAGCGGGCGCCGACGAGCCGGCGCCGCCCCTGCTCAACGGCCGCGTGCTGGCCACGCTGGCCCTCACGCTGATCTACGCCGTCGGGCTGATCGGCCGGGTGCATTTCGTGCTGGCGACCACGCTGTTCGCGAGCGCCTTCGTGTGGACCTTCACGCCGCCCGAGGTGTCTCCGGTGCGGCGCGCCGTCGGCGCTGTCGTCGCCGGCCTGCTGACGGCTCTGGCGGTTTTCTTCATCTTCGAGGACGTCTTCCTCGTGCGCCTGCCCGGCGCCTGAAGCGGGATCTGCATCATGTTCGACGGACTCGTCGCGTTCGGCCATTCGCTGGCCCATTTCAGTTCGCCCGCCACGATCTTCTACGCGCTGCTGTCGTCGCTGATCGGCGTGATCATGGGCGCCCTGCCCGGGCTCACGGCCACCATGACGCTGGCGCTGGTGACCACGCTCACGCTCAAGCTGGCGCCCGACCAGGCCCTGCTCATTCTCATTTGCAGCTATGTCGGCTGCATCTATGGCGGCTCGCGCTCGGCCATCCTGCTCAACATTCCGGGCACGCCGGCCTCGGCCGCGGCCTGCCTCGACGGCTATGCGCTCGCGCGCCAGGGCCTGGCGGGGCGCGCCATGGGCATCGCGACCACGGGATCGGTGATGGGCACGCTGATCGGCATGTTCTTTCTGGCCGGGTTCACGCCCGTCCTCGGCAACATGGCGCTGAAGTTCGGGGCGTACGAGTTCTTCTGGCTCGCGCTCTTCGGCGTGCTGATCGCGGGCACCCTGACGGGCGACGATCCGCTCAAAGGCTGGATCGCCGGCATCGCGGGCATCTTCATCGCCACCATCGGACAGGAGGCGCAGTACGCCTACGAACGCTTCGCCTGGGGCGTGCGTGACCTGGCCGGCGGCATCCAGCTGGTGCCCGCTCTGGTGGGCGCGTTCGGCTTCGCCGAACTGCTCACCGCGATGAAGGAGCGCCAGGCGCCGGTGAAGATCAGCGCCTTCGACACCGTGATCCCGCGCGCCAGGGACATCTGGCAGTACCGCCGCACCATCCTGCGCTCGGGCCTGATCGGCACCGGCGTGGGCGTCGTGCCAGGCGTGGGCGAGGACGTGGCGGCCTGGTCGTCGTATGCCGCCGCGCGGCGCGCGAGCCGGGAGAAGGAAAAGTTCGGCAAGGGCTCGGTCGAAGGGCTGATGGCCGCCGAAACCGGCGACAACGCCTGCGTGCCCGGCGCGATGATCCCCGTGCTGACCCTGGCCATCCCCGGCTCGGCGCCCGCCGCCGTGCTGATGGCCGCGATGATCATCCACGGCATCAAGCCCGGCCCGATGATCATGGTGGAGAACCCGCAGTTCGTGTACGACGTGGTCGCCATGATGCTGTTCGCCACCATCGGCATCCTGATCTACGGTCTGGTCCTCACCAAGGCGCTGGTGCAGGTGCTGCGCGTGCCGCAACACCTGATCGTGCCGATCATCTTCGTGCTGTGCGCGGTGGGCAGTTTCGCCATCGCAGGCCGCCTGTTCGACGTCTATGTGATGCTGGCCTTCGGCCTGATCGGATTCTTCCTGCGCCACTACGGCTATCCGATGGCACCGCTGGTGCTGGGCATCGTGCTGGGCGACCTGCTGGAGAAGAACCTGCGCCGCGCCCTGGTGCTCTCCGATGGCGACCTCGCGCCCTTCTTCACCCGCCCCATCTCGGCCGCCGTGGCCGCGCTGATCTTCGGCACCATCGCCTGGAAGCTCTGGAGCATGCGCCGCGCGCGCAGCGCGGCGCCCCAGCCGGCCTCATCATCGCCCCCATGAAACTCTCGCTGTGCAACGAGGTGCTGCAGCACCTCCCGTTCGAAGACCAGTGCCGCATCGCGGCTGCCCTCGGGTGCCAGGGGCTGGAGGTCGCACCCTTCACGCTCACCGACGATCCGCGCACGCTCACCGACGCCGACGGCCGCCGGCTGGCCGGCATCGCCGCCGATCACGGCCTCACCATTTCCAGCCTGCACTGGCTGCTGGTCAAGCCCGATGGCCTGTCGCTCTCCACCCCCGACGACACGCTGCATGCGCGCACCGTCGGCTTCCTGCGCCACCTGGTGGACTTCGCCGCAGCCTGCGGCGCACAGGCGATGGTGCACGGATCGCACAAGCAGCGCTCACCCTGGCCGGGCCAGAGCGTGGCCGATGCGCTGGCACGTGCCGAGCACGGCTGGGCACAACTCGCCCCCGCGGCCGAGGCCGCCGGCGTGGTCTATTGCATCGAGCCGCTGTCGCGCCGCGAGACCGAGGTGCTCAACACCGTGGCCGAAGCCGCCGCCGTGGTCGACCGCATCGGCTCGCCGGCCCTGCGCACCATGATCGACCTGAGCGCCGCCGCGCAGGCCGAGGCCGAACCGCCGCACCAGGTGCTGGCGCGGTATCTCGCCAGCGGACACATTGCCCATGTGCAGGTGAACGACGCCAACCGCCGCGGCCCCGGCCAGGGCGACACGCCGGTCGCACCACTGCTGCGTGTGCTGCACCAGGCTGGCTACGGTGGCTGGATCGCCATGGAGCCGTTCGACTACCACCCTGATCCGCTCGCGTGCGCCGCCCACTCGGCTGGCTATGTGCGCGGCATTCTGGAGACGCTGCGATGACGACCACCGTCTACGACGCCCCACCGCCGCCCGCGCCCGCCACGGCGGGTGCCCGCGTGCGGTTGCGCTCGGTCGAGTTGTTCGAACGGCCGGTCACCTTGCGCCTGCCGTTCCGCTTCGGCGCGGCCACGGTCACGCGCTGCCCGCAGGCCTTCGTGCGCGTGGTGGCCGAGGTGGATGGCCGCACGTCCGAAGGCGCCACGGCCGAGCTGATGGTGCCCAAGTGGTTCGACAAGAACCCCGGGCTCACCCACGAGCAGAACTTCGAGCAGTTGCGCGAGTCGCTGCGAAACGCCGCCGAGGCCTACGCCAGCGAGACATCGGCGCAGAGCCCCTGGCAGCTCGCCATCCAGGCCGGCGACGTGGCGGCGGCGCGCGGCGTGGCACGCGGCCTGCCGCGACTGGTAGCGCAGTTCGGAACGGCCCAGCTCGACAAGGCCGTGGCCGATGCCACGCTGCGCGCCGCCGGCCTGCCGTGGGTGGCAGGCCTGCGCGCGGGCGTGCTGGGCGATCCCTTCAGCGCCGCGTTGTCGCTCGTCGCGCCAGCCGCCGTCACGCTGCGCCACACCGTGGGCCTGGCCGACCGCATCACCGAGGCCGAACTGGCCACCGACACCGACGCCGACCCGCGCGACGGCTTGCCCGCTTCGCTGGAGGCTGCCATCGCCCACGACGGCCTGCACCACTTCAAGCTCAAGCTGTCGGGCCGGCTCGATGCCGACACCGAGCGTCTCGCCCGCATCGCGGCCCTGCTCGACGCGCGCGCCGGCGATTACCGCGTCACGCTCGACGGCAACGAGACCTTCGCCAGCGCCGCCGCGCTGGGCGAGTTCTGGGCCGCCTTCGTGGCCCGGCCCGAACTGGCCGGCCTGCTGGCCCGCACGCTGCTGCTGGAGCAGCCGCTGCCGCGCTCGATCGCGTTGCAGGAATCGATCGCGCACCTGGGCATCGGCGTGCCCGTGATCCTCGACGAGTCGGACGACCACGCGGGTGCGTTCGAGCGCGGCCTGTCGCTGGGCTACCGGGGCATCTCGAGCAAGGCCTGCAAGGGCATCTACCGGTCGATGCGCAGCGCCGCGCGCGTGGCACAGGAACCGCAGCGCCTGCTGCTGTCGGGCGAAGACCTCACCTGCCAGGCTGGTCTCGCCGTGCAACAGGACTGCGTGCTGGCCAGCAGCCTGGGCATCACGCACATCGAGCGCAACGGCCATCACTATGTCGATGGCTTCGGCATCGCGCCCGAGGCCGAATCGCAGGCCTTCGCCGCCGGCCACCCCGATCTGTACCGCCCCGGCACGCGCCCGCGCCTGGCCGTGCGCGACGGCCGCATCGCGCTGGCCAGCGCGCACGCCGCGACCGGACTGGGCTCTGCGGTGCATCCGCGCTGGGACTCGCTGCAGGCCATCCACGCCTGAAGAGCAAATCACCAAACGGTTAACAAAGGCCCGGCCAGAGTGCTCCGGCAGACATGGCGCCGCCCTGTGAGGCGCCACGCCTTGCGCACCTGTAACAGGAACGCATCGACCTAGGGAAACCCCCGACGACGCCGGGTCGTTGGCGCCTTGGGTCCACGACGCGAACCTCATAAAATCGCACACAATTCACCCAATGGTGAATTAGAATCCCAACCCGACGGGCTCAGCCCATGGAGACACGCATCATGAAGTTCAGTCGCATCGCCGCGCTCGCCACCTTCGCCATCGCCACGGCCGCCGTCGCGCAGCAGGGCTATCCCAACAAGCCCATCCGTGTCGTCGTGCCCTTCGCGGCTGGCAGCACCACGGACATCATTGCCCGCGCCATCGCCGACAAGATGGGCCAGAGCATGGGCACCACGCTGGTGGTGGACAACCGCGGCGGTGCCAGCGGCACCATCGGCCAGCAGGCCGTGGCCACGGCCCAGCCCGACGGCTACACGATCATGATCCACAGCTCGTCGCACACGGTGAGCCCCTCGACGTTCTCCAAGCTGCCGTTCGACACCGTGAACGACTTCGTGGGCGTGACGCCCATCTCGTCCACGCCCAACGTGCTGGTGATCTCGCCTGCCAAGAACCTCAAGACCTTGCCAGCACTGGTGGCCAATGCCAAGGCCAACCCCGGCAAGATGAACTTCGCCTCGGCCGGCCAGGGCAGCGCCACCCACCTGAACGCCGAGAAGTTCAAGATGGCCGCCAACATCGACGCACAGAACATCCCGTTCAAGGGCTCGGCCGAAGCCGTGACCGAAGTGCTGTCGGGCCGCGTCGACTACTACTTCTCGCCCATCGCCCCGGTGATCGGCCAGATCAGGGACGGCCAGTTGCTCGCCCTGGCCGTGGGCTCGCCCCGCCGCGCCAGCGCCCTGCCCGACGTGCCGACCACGGCCGAGGCCGGCGTGCCCGGCTCTGAATTCAACTTCTGGATCGGCATGATGGCCCCGGCCAAGACGCCGCGCGACATCGTCAACCGCCTGCACGACGAAGTCGTCAAGGCGCTGGCCACGCCCGAGGTGAAAGAGCGCTTCCTCAAGCTCGGCGCCGATGCCTGGACGCTCAAGCCCGAGCAGTTCGATGCCTACATCAAGGACGAAATCAAGAGCAACGCGGCCCTCGTGAAAGCCGCCGGCCTCAAGGTCGAATGACGCATCAGACGGGGCGCGCATAGCGCGCGCCCTTCTTCCACAGGCGGACGCCTGCGCTCCGCCCTTCCTTTCCCCACCTGCACCGAAGCACCGAAGGACTCCTCTCCCATGCCTACACATCGTCTCGGCCTCATCATGCACGGCGTCACCGGCCGCATGGGCATGAACCAGCACCTGATCCGCTCGATCGTCGCCATCCGCAAGCAGGGCGGCGTGACGCTCTCCAACGGCGACAAGGTGATGCCCGACCCGATCCTCATCGGCCGCAACGCCGAGAAGATCGAAGCGCTGGCCAAGGCCCACGGCATTGATCGCTGGGGCACCGACCTCGACCAGGCCCTGGCCAACAAGGACGACACCGTGTTCTTCGACGCGGGCACCACGCAGATGCGCCCGACGCTGCTGGCCAAGGCCATCCGCGCCGGCAAGCACGTCTACTGCGAAAAGCCCATCGCCACCAACCTCAACGAGGCCGTCGAAATCGCCCGCCTGGCCGAAGAGGCGAAGACGAAGCACGGCATCAAGAGCGGCGCCGTGCAGGACAAGCTCTTCCTGCCCGGTCTGCGCAAGCTCGACATGCTGCGCCGCGCCGGCTTCTTCGGCCGCATGCTGTCGCTGCGCCTCGAATTCGGCTACTGGGTGTTCGAGGGCGACCTGCAGCCCATCCAGCGCCCGAGCTGGAACTACCGCGCCGAAGACGGCGGCGGCATGATCCTGGACATGATGTGCCACTGGCGCTACGTGCTGGACAACCTGTTCGGCGAAGTGAAGTCCATCACCTGCCTGGGCACTACCCACATCCCCAAGCGCTGGGACGAAGCCGGCAAGCCCTACGACTGCACGGCCGACGACGCCGCCTATGCCATCGCCGAACTGGTCGGCCACAACGGCGAGCCGGTCATCGCGCAACTGAACATGAGCTGGGTCACCCGCGTGAACCGCGAAGACCTGGTCACCTTCCATGTCGACGGCACGCACGGCTCGGCCGTCGCCACCCTCACCGACTGCAAGGCGCAAAGCCGCGTGAACACGCCGCGCCCGGTGTGGAACCCCGACGTCAAGCAGACCATGAACTTCACCGAGCAATGGCAGGACGTGCCCGACACGCAGGTGTACGACAACGGCTTCAAGATCCAGTGGGAACACTTCATCCGCCACATCGTGGAAGACGCGCCTTACACCTGGACCCTGCCCGAAGGCGCCAAGGGCGTGCAGCTGGTCGAAGCGGCGCTGGAAAGCTGGAAGGAACGCCGCTGGGTCGACGTGCCGGCTCTGAACATCTGAAGCGCGCGCCATGGCCATCACCCTGAACCTTCCGGTCGCCGAAGGCGGCCGCCTCGCGGCCTACACCGTGCGCGGCAACGCGCCGATCAAGCCGCAGCCGGGCGCGAAGCTCTCGCGCATCGCTTACTCGGCCGCGCACGTGGTGGCCGATCCGCTGGCCGCCATCGATCCGTGGCTGCAGAGCGCGGTCGACTGGGACGCGACCATCGCCTACCGCCAGTACCTGTGGTCGCTGGGCCTGGGCGTGGCCGAAGCCATGGACACCGCGCAGCGCGGCATGGGCCTGGATTGGCCCACTTCGCTCGAACTGATCCGCCGCTCGCTCGACGCGGCCAAGGACGTGCCCGGCGCCATCGTGGCCAGCGGCTGCGGCACCGACCACCTCGCGCCCGAAGACGCGAAAAGCGTCGACGACGTGATCCGCGCCTACGAAGAGCAGATGGCCGCGATCGAAAAGCTCGGCGGCAAGCTCATCGTGATGGCCAGCCGCGCCCTCGCCCGAGTGGCGAAAAGCCCGGCCGACTACGAACGCGTGTACGACCGCATCCTGTCGCAGGCCAGGCAGCCCGTGGTGCTGCACTGGCTGGGCGACATGTTCGATCCGGCCCTCGCGGGCTATTGGGGCACCAAGGACGTCGATGCCGCCATGGAC
>JAGOCV010000433.1 GCA_017998575.1 Burkholderiaceae bacterium | reverse complement strand
GCGTGGTGCCGCTGGTGCTGGCCAGCGGTGCGGGCGCCGAGATGCGCCACGCCATGGGCATCGCGGTGTTCGCCGGCATGCTGGGCGTGACGGTATTCGGCCTGGTGCTGACGCCGGTGTTCTACGTTGTGGTGCGCAAGCTGGCGCTGCGCCGCGAAGCGCGCCATGCCCGTGGCGGCATGACCGACCAGCACGCATGACGGCCAGGAGGACATACGACATGAAAACATCTTTCGCATTCACACGACCCGCCAGGACGCTGGCGCCGCTCGCCCTCGCGGCGGCGCTGGCTGGCTGCTCCATGGCACCGAAGTATGACCGGCCCGCAGCGCCGATCGACACGGCCTATCCCTCGGGCGCGGCCTATGTGGAACTGGCGGCCGCGACGCCCGACGACGCGATCACGGCCGAGATCGGTTGGCGGGACTTCTTCCGCGACCCGCTGCTGCAGCAGTTGATCGGCATTTCGCTGGAGAACAACCGCGACATGCACAAAGCCGCGCTCAACGTGGAGGCGGCTCAGGCGCTGTACCGTATCCAGCGTGCCGAGATGCTGCCGAACCTGGGCGTTTCCGCCCGCGGCGCGTCAGAGCGCGTACCGGCCGACCTCAGTACCACGGGGCAAAGCGACGTGCTCCGGCGCTACGACGTGGCCGGGGTGACGGCCGCCTGGGAGCTGGACCTGTGGGGCCGCATCCGCAGCCTCAACGACCGGGCGCTGGCGTCCTACCTGGCCCTCGACGAGACCCGCATCGCCACGCAGATGAGCCTGGTGTCCGAGGTGGCCAGCGCCTACCTCACGCTGCGCGCCGACCAGGAACTGCTGCGCCTGACGAGCGACACCCTCGCCACACAGAAGCGCTCCTATGACCTGACCACCCAACTGGTGGAAGCGGGAAATTCCACGCAGCTCGACCTGCGCCGCGCGGAGATCGCGCTGCGCACCGCCGAGGCCAACCGCGCCGCCTACACGCGGCAGGCGGCCAAGGACCGCAACGCGCTGGTGCTGCTGCTGGGCCAGCCGCTGACGCCGGAGCTGTCCCGGCAGCTTGACGAGGCCGTGGCGCTGCCGGACGACATCGTGCCGACCGACCTGCCGAGCGGCCTGCCGTCCGAACTGCTCGCGCGTCGGCCGGACATCCGCGCCGCCGAGCAGATGCTGATCGGCGCCAACGCCAACATCGGCGCGGCGCGGGCCGCGTTCTTCCCGACGATTAGCCTCACGGGCTCGGCGGGCACGGCCAGCGCTTCGCTGGACGGCCTGTTCGATTCGGGCTCGCGGGCCTGGAGCTTCCTGCCGCAGATCACGCTGCCCATCTTCCGCGGCGGCGCGTTGCGAGCCAATCTGGACGTGGCACAGGTACAAAAGAGGATCGAAATCGCCAACTACGAGAAGTCTATCCAGGCGGCCTTTGCTGAGGTGGCTGACGGCTTGGCGGGCAAGCGCACGCTTGATGAGCAGATCCGCTCGGAGCAGCTCCTGGTAGCGGCTAGCCAGAAAGCCTACCAACTAGCCGAGCAACGCTTCCAGGAAGGCGTGGACGACAACCTCACCTTGCTCGATGCGCAACGCACACAGTACGGTGCGCAGCAGACCCTGGTGCGCACGCGCCTGACGCGGCTGAACAACCTCATCCACCTCTACAAGGCGCTGGGTGGCGGCTGGACTGAGCACACGGTGCAATCGGGCGCCACCGGGCAACCATCCGCCCGGTCGCCGGGATAAGGGCTATGCGCAACGGCGGCGTTCCCCATCGTTGCGCACGGAGAACCGGATGAGGATCGGTGAACTTGCGCGCTTGACGGGCACCCCCCCGGAGAACATTCGGTTCTACGAGCGGGAGGGCCTGTTGCAAGCCCCGGAGCGGTCACGCAACAACTATCGGCGCTATGGCCCGGCCCATGTCGAACGGCTTCACCTGATTCGCAACTACCGTGCCTCGGGAATCGGCCTGGATGACGTGCGCCGCCTACTGGGTTGGGCACATGAGGGGTTCCTGGAACCTGAGCTGCTAAGGCAGGCTGTCCAAGGCCATCTCGCCTGTGTTGAGGAACGCATGGAGCAACTGATCCAGGTGAAAGAGCACCTGCTCGCATTGGCCCTGCACGGTGCTGCTTCCGCCGGGGCTTCCGAGGATGGACCGGCTCGCGATGGTTCGTGAGCATCGCATGTCCATATAACTGAATATATATTCATGCGTGTAATATTTCCGGCCAGACAAACGAATAAGAAAGACGCCCATGACCGACCAGAGCATCACGCGCCGAAACATCGGCGTTCTCACCGCCGCGCAGGCGCTCGGCGGCGCCAGCGCGCCCATCGTGATGTCGCTGGGTGGGCTGGTCGGCCAGCAGCTTGCCAAGAATTCGGCCTGGATCACCTTGCCCGTGAGTCTGTTCGGCCTGGGTCTTGCCATCGGCACCTTGCCTGCCGCCTTCATCATGCGGCACCATGGCCGCCGCAACGGATACGTGGTGGGGGTCGGCTTCGGCGTGGCCTCGGGCCTGATCGCCGCGTTGGGCATCATGCTGGCCTCGTTCTGGATCTTCTGCGCCGGCACCTTCCTGGCGGGCTTCTACGGCGCGTATGTGCAGAGCTACCGCTTCGCAGCCGCCGACACCGCCGAGGACGCGCTTAAGGCCAAGGCCATTTCCTGGGTCATGGTGGGCGGTCTCGCGGGCGCCATCATCGGGCCGCAGTTGGTGATCTTCACGCGCGATGCGGTAGCGGGCACGCCCTACGTT
>JAGOCV010000137.1 GCA_017998575.1 Burkholderiaceae bacterium | reverse complement strand
CTGCTGAACTGCGCCAGAAGGACGTTGCCGGCCTGCAAGCCGAAGTGAAGGACCTGCAGAAGGCCCACTTCAACCTGCGCATGCAGAAGGCGACGCAGCAACTGGGCAACGTTGCCCAATTGCGTATCACCCGCCGCGCCATCGCCCGCGCCAAGACCGTGCTTGCCCAGAAGCAGGCCGAATCCACCAAGGCCTAAGGAGTGACCATGACGGAAGCTAAAAAATCCCTCAAGCGCACCCTGGTTGGCCGAGTGGTCAGCGACAAGCGTGCGAAGACCGTGACCGTGCTCGTGGAGCGCCGCGTCAAGCACCCGATGTACGACAAGATCGTGGCTCGCTCGAGCAAGTACCACGCTCACGACGAAAACGGTGAGTTCCACATCGGCGACATGATCGAGATCACCGAAAGCCGCCCGATCTCGAAGACCAAGAACTGGGTCGCCACGCGCCTGGTTGAAAAGGCGATCACGGTCTGAGTCTTCTCCGATTGCGGTGACAAGCCCTGAAGAAACGGCCCACAATGTGGGCCGTTTTTCTTTTTTCCCCTCGAGGAGCTAAGTGATGATCAAAGTCGGTGAATCCCTGCCGTCGGCCACGCTGATGGAGTATTCGGAAGTCGAAGGAAACGGTTGCAGCATCGGCCCCAATGCGGTCGACGTGGCCAAGGCGTCGGCTGGCAAGACCATCGCGCTGTTCGCCGTGCCGGGCGCCTTCACGCCCACCTGCTCGGCCAAGCACGTGCCGGGCTATGTGGAGAAAGCTGAAGAGCTCAAGGCGGCTGGCGTCGACGAGATCTGGTGCGTGAGCGTGAATGATGCTTTCGTGATGGGCGCCTGGGCGCGCGACCAGAAGACCGGCACCAAGGTGCGCATGCTGGCCGACGGCAGTGGCGATTTCTCCAAGGCAGCGGGCCTCACGCTGGATCTGACCGGCCGCGGCATGGGCGTGCGCAGCAACCGTTACTCGATGCTGGTGCGCGACGGCAAGGTGGCCACGCTCAACGTCGAAGCCCCGGGCAAGTTCGAAGTGAGCGACGCCGGCACGATGCTGGCTCAGGCCAAGGCCTGATCCGCCAGATGCGGGCGCTCACAGGTCCGCCTTGAGATAGTGAGCGCCTGCTACAGGGTTGTGGTAGTAGGGCGGAATGCTGCGGAAGCCCAGCTCCTCGTACAGCGCCCGGGCGGCCTCCATGTCGTCGAGCGTGTCCAGCAGCACCGTGGCATAGCCCGCCAGGCGGGCTGAATCGAGGATGGCCTCGGCCAGTTGGCGGCCCAGGCCGAACCCCCGGTAGGCGCGTCGAACATACAGGCGCTTCATCTCGCAGGCATTCGGATAGTCCACGGCGTCGAGCGGCCGCAACGCGCAGCAGCCCGCCACGTCGCCGTCCACCATCGCCAGCAGCAGTGCGCCGCGCGGCTGCGCATAGTCTCCCGGCAGTTCCAGCAGTTCGCTCTCGAAGCCCTGGAAGGCCAGGTCGATCGAGAGCGTTTCCGCGTATTCCCGGAAGATGGACTTTGCGTGTTCGATGTCGGCAGGACTCTGCGCGAGACGCAACTGGACGGACGGCTGGGGCACGGGCGATGGATCGGCGTGGACGGACGGCGTCCACAGTTTAGCCCGCACCGGCTGCATACCCCAGGCCGGAGCCCGCCGCGCCTCAGGCGCCCAGGCCCTGCACCCACCAGGCCATGGCCACGCACACGGCCAGCAGCACCAAGGCTGCGATGCGCGTGCGCATGTCATCGCGCGACGACGGTGGCGGCGGCTCCGACTCCACCGTCTTGTCGCCGTCAATCATGGCCGCCGTGAGGTTCTGGCCCTTCGCAATACGGTAGAACGCGATGGCCAGCACGTGCAGAACCACCAGCGCGATCACCAGCCATTGGCCCACGTCCTTGTGATAGCCCGTGGCCCAATCGACCACGCTGCCGGAAACGAACGGCGCCAGCGGGCCGGTGAAGGAAATCGCGTCGTCGCTCGTCAGGCCGGTGAGCACCTGCAGTGCCAGGATCAGCAACAAGCCGAAAACCGACAGTGCTCCCAGCGGAGAGTGCCCGATCGCGTGGTCCGGGTGGCCGGCGCCGCGCACGTGGCGCACGAGGCTGGCCGGCGAGTAGATGAAGCTGCCGAAACGCGACCAGCGGCCGCCGATCACGCCCCACACCAGCCGGAACAGCAGCAGCGCGAGCACCATGTAGCCCAGCCTGAAGTGCCATTGCATGATGCCGAGGTAGCCCGTCGTGATGAGGCCGATGACGCTGAGGGCAAGGACCCAGTGGAACAGGCGCGTGGGCAGATCCCAGACCCGGATGGTAGATGGCATGGATGTGTTCCCTCGTGGCGTGGTTTGGTATGGTGGGCGGGCCTTTGGCGGCACTGGCCGGTTTCCTGCTTAGGCGATGCGGCCCGATTTTGGTTCCTTGAGAACTTTCCGCCAGCCGGTGAATCATTTGCACTGGAACCGATTCCCACAACCACAAAGGAACCCCCGATGAAGTCCCTTGCCTCCGTGGCGCTCGCCGCTGCCACGCTCGCGCTGTCTGCCCAGGCATTCGCGCAGCCGTTTGCTTCGCCTCAGGACGCGATCAAGCATCGCCAGTCCACCCTCAAGGAAATGCAGCAGAACTTCGGCCGCGTGGCGGGCATGGCCCAGGGCCGCGTTGCCTTCGACGCCGCCGAGGCGGCCGAGCGCTCGCAGAAGGCGGCCGACCTGATCAAACTGCCCTGGAGCGGTTTCGGCCCGGGCACCGAGGGGGGCAAGGCCAAGCCCGAGATCTGGAAGGAACAGGCCAAGTTCAAGCAACTGCAGGACAACGCCATCGCCGAGATGGACAAGCTGGCCGTGACGTCCAAGACCGGCAACCTCGATGCGATCAAGGTTTCGGTGGGCTCCACCGCTGCCTCGTGCAAGGCCTGCCACGACGCATTCCGCAACTGATCAGGTGCGCCTGGCTGCGGCCGGGGCATGAAAAAGCCGGCCAGAGGGCCGGCTTTTTGCTGGCGCTCGCGCTGCCGTATCAGGCCTGCTCGGCCAGCAGACGCTCGATCAGGCGGTGCAGTTCGGGGAAGTCGGGCTCGCCGATGTAGCGCTTGACGATCTCGCCACGCTTGTTGACTACGTAAGTTGTGGGCGTGAGCTGGACGTCGCCCCAGGCACGCGCCACGTCACCGGTGTTGTCGATCGCCACCTCGAACGGCAGCTTGCGCGTCTGGGCGAAGTTCACCACATAGCTCGGCGGGTCGTAGCTCATGGCCACGGCCAGCGTGCCGAAGCCCTGCGCCTTGTATTTGTCATGCGTCTCGACGATGCGCGGCATCTCGGCCACGCAGGTGGTGCAGCTGGTTGCCCAGAAGTTCACCAGCGTCACACGGCCCTTGAGATCGTCGGTGGTCTTGCGGCTGCCGTCGAGCAGCACGAAGGTCGAAGGCGGCGCCGCAGTGGCATTGCCCATCGAGAGGATGTACGCTGCGACGGCGGCGACCAGCACGGCGAGTGCGGCGGCGTAGGGAAGAATTCGCTTCATTTTCGGGAGAACCCCATGGATCGTCGAAAGTTTAATGGCGTCGCTGGCGGCGCGCTTGCCGGGATGCTGACACTGGCCTACACCCAGGCCTGGGCGCTGTCGCTGGCCGACCTCACCGAGGGCGAGGCATCCCAGGGTCTGAAAGCCGCGCTGGAGAAAGGCGCACTCACGGCCGTCAGTCTGCTGGGCCGTACGGATGGATTCCTGGGCAACGCAAAAGTTCGCATCCCGTTGCCCGGATTCCTGGAAGACGGCTCGAAACTGCTGCGCGCGCTGGGGCGCGGGCAGCAGGTCGACGAATTGGTGACGTCGATGAACCGGGCGGCCGAGTCGGCTGTGCCGCTGGCCAAGGATTTGCTGGTGGGTGCGGTCAAGACGATGACGGTTTCCGACGCCAAGAACATTCTCTCGGGCGGTGATACCTCGGTCACGCAGTTCTTCGCTACGCGTACACGCACGCCACTGGGCGAAAAATTCCTGCCCATCGTGACGCGCGCCACCGAAAAAGTCGGCCTGGCCGCCAAGTACAACGCCGTCGCGGGCAAGGCTTCGGGCTTCGGCCTGGTGCGCAAGGAAGATGCCAACGTCCAGCAGTACGTGACAGGCAAATCGCTCGATGGCCTGTACTTCGTGATCGGAGAGGAAGAGCGCAAGATCCGCCAGGATCCGGTGGGCACCGGCAGCGCCATCCTCAAGAAGGTGTTCGGCGCCATGCGCTGACCGGCCGTGACCGAGTGGCCGTGCACGGCCACTCAGAACGATTTGGCCAGCTCCAGCGTCAGCAGCGAGGTGAGCTGACTGCGCAGCAGGTCGCGGCTCACCCGGGTGTTGGTGTCGCTCATCCAGCTCGCGATGGCGAAAGTGTTGGCGTCGTCTGCCACTTCGAGCAGGCCGAAGTTGGGGTTGTGGCGCTTGAGGTCGAGCACCAGGTTGTCGAGTTGCTCGTCGCGCACGCGCTCGTCCATGATGAGCATGTGCGGACGATCCATCTCGACGCAGCGCACGGCCTGCCGCGCGGTTGAAACGGTATCGACCACCAGCCCCAGCACCCCGGCCGCGTTCTGCACTTCGGCGCGCACCAGCGGATCAGCCGTGGCCAGCAGGATGCGGTGACCCGCGAGCGGCCGCGTGCCGCTGTGCTGATGCGATGACGGAGCTCCGTTGTCGGCGGTCTCCAACTCCATCGTGGTGATGCCTTCGAGTTGCTTGACGGTTCGCGCGAATTCCAGGGTGACCTGGGCTTCGCCGGGCTGGAATTCGCGCTGCAGGCTCACGCCCATCACGCGCGCCAGTTGCACCAGCAGTTGCCAGTCGAGCGCGTCGCCGCGCTCCGACAGGTCGGGCGGCGTGTCGCTCATCACGGACTGGCTGGCCTTGACCAGCAGCAGCGCGTGTTCGGGCCAGTTCTTTACCGACAGGCTCACGCTGATGCGCTGGCCCAGCACGATGGCCCAGTCGAGCGTGGCTTCGAGCAGGCTGGTGAGCAGGCCCGGATCGACGATGACCTCGACGGGCCGCACGGTGCGCGTGAGCTCGATGCCTGCCTGCTGCATGGCCGGCAGACGCTCGTGCAGGACGTCGTCGAGCAGGCTGCCCAACTGCAAACGCTCGTGGGACTGGCGCAGCCGGCCTTCGGACAGGCGGGCGATCTGCTGGCTCTGGCGCGCGACGCGGTCGGCACGCAGGATCGCGACCTGCAATTCGCCCAATTGCACGCGCGAGATGCGGCGCGTCTGGCTGAACTCGTCCACGATGTTCTTCATCGCCTGCAGCGGTTCGGAGAGTTGCGCGCCGATGATGCCGGCCAGGGCGAACTCGGGCTGCTCCTGCGCAGCGGCGGGCTCGGTGGGCGCAGGCTGGGCCGGCGCGGCCGGCTTGGGCCTGTAATCAGCGTTCTTGCCGACGAGTTCCATGGGTGAAAACTTTCGTATCGGGGGCATCCGTCAGCCGGCGCGCCCGTGATCCGGCAGAGACGAAAGGCCTGCTGCGGCCCCCCGATTCTGCCATCCGGGGGCCTTCCTCGATCAGCCCGGGGGCGCGTGCGCAGCGGCTTCCAGCAGCACCCGCGTGAGCGCTTCGGGCGCACTGATCATGGGGTCGTGCCCTGTGGCGAGCTCGACCACGCGCGAGCCGGGCAGCCAGGCACCGTCCCAGAATGCGGCGCTGGTCACGCGTGGCCGGATCGAGTCGATCGTGGCCAGATGCGGCTGCGTACAACTCACGAAGGTGCGGGGCACGCGCGCAACGCGGCGCACGTCGAAATCCAGCGGCGCCTCGTAGGTGCGCCCGGGATGCGGAGTCTGGCGGCGGCGGACCCACTCGCCATCTTCGGCGGTCAGGCCGAAGACAGCCGGGTCGGGTGCGGGGAACGCATAGGCCGGCGACGCTTCGGCGGCGGCCAGCCGGCCCTCGCGCGTGGCGCGCGAGTGCGTGCTGCCCCAGCTTTCCCCGGGCTGCGGCACGACGGCATCCACGTAGACCAGATGACGCAGGCGCCCGGGCGCGAGGTCGGCTACCGCCGTGCCCAGCATGCCCGCATAGGAATGGACGGCCAGCACGACGTCCTGCAATTCTTCGGCCTCCAGGGTGGCCATGACATCCTGCACGTGGGTGTTCAGCGTGATGTCGCGCGACAGCAGATGGGCGCGATCGCCCAGCCCGGTCAGCGTGACGGCGTGGACGCGATGCCCCGCGGGCGCCAGTCGCTGCACCACGCGCTGCCAACACCACGCGCCATGCCAGGCGCCATGAACCAGGACGAAATGAGCCATGCGATCTCCGGAAATGCGGCGGGCCTCCATTGAACCACCAATGCGCTGCCTGTGCGCCCATGCCGATAATCGGCGCATGCGCTTTCTTCCGGCCCTGGCCGTCGTCGTCGCGGCCGCGCTCGCGGCCTGCACCCCCACCTACAACTGGCGTGATGCCCGATTCCCCGAAGCCGGCCTGGTGGCGCTGCTGCCCTGCAAGCCGGATCAAGGCCGGCGCGAGGTGAGCCTGGGTGAGCGCCCGGCCATCGTGTCGATGCAGGGTTGCGAGGCAGGCGGCGCACTGTTCGCTGTCGCCTGGGCCGATGCCGGCGAACCCGCGCAGGCTCCGCGGTTGCTGGCCCAGTGGCGTGCCAGCACGTTGGCCAACGCGAATGCGCAATCGGTGGCCGATCACGCCTTCACGCCCACAGGTGCGCAGGCGGTGCCCGGTGGCGGGCGCATCGTGGCCGAAGGCCGCAGTCCGCAGGGCGAGCCGCTGCAGATGCAGGCTGCATGGTTCGTGCGCGGCCGCCATGTCTTCCAGGCCGTCATCTATGCGCCCCGTCTCCCCGAGGCTGTCGCAGAACCTTTCTTCTCGGGGCTGAAACTGTCATGAGTCTGCTCTCGCGGCCGATGGCCATCGCGGTGTTCCTGTCGCTGGCGCTCGCGTATTTCTTCTCCACCCTCGTGCGGGCCATCACGGCGACGCTCTCGCCCACGCTGAGCGCCGAGTTCGGCCTGCACGCCGGATCGCTGGGCCTGCTGGCGGGCGGCTACTTCCTGGGGTTCGCGTTCACGCAGTTGCCGCTGGGCACCTGGCTGGACCGGCATGGCCCCAAGCGGGTCGTGTTGTGCTTCCTGATGGTGGCCGTGGCAGGGAGCCTGGCGTTCTCGGCCGCGACCGGCTTCACCCAGTTGCTGGCCGCGCGGGTGCTCATGGGTATCGGTGTCAGCGCCTGCCTGATGGCGCCGCTCACCGGCTACCGGCGCTGGTTTTCGGCCGACCAGCAACTGCGCGCCAACTCATGGATGCTCATGACCGGCTCGTTCGGCACGCTGGCCTCCACCCTGCCGGTGCAGTGGCTGGTGCCCTTGACCGGCTGGCGCCCGATGTTCTGGATGCTGGCCGGCCTGCTGCTGCTGTCGATGGCGGCGATCGCGCTGATCGTGCCGGCCTGGCAGCGCCAGCCGCCGACGGATGCCGACGTGCCGGGCTGGCGTGGACTGTTCGCGGGCTACGGCGCGATCTGGCGGCACCCTTACTTCGTCAAACTGATGCCGCTGGGCTTCTTCAGCTACGGCGGCATGCTGGCCATGCAGACGCTGTGGGTCGGGCCATGGCTGATCCAGGTATCGGGGCGCGATCCCGTCGGTGCCGCCACGGGGCTGTTCTGGCTCAACATCGGCATGTTGAGCGCCTTCTGGGCCTGGGGCCTGGTGACGCCCTGGCTGGCGCGCCGAGGGGTGCGCACCGACCGGCTGATCGCCTGGGGTGTCCCGCTGTCATTCCTGCTGCTGGCCTCCATCATCGTCCTGGGCCCGCGGGTCGGGGCGCTGCACTGGACGCTCTATTGCATGAGCTGCACCTTCGTGTCGCTGTCGCAGCCGGCGGTCGCCATGGCGTTTCCGCCCGCGCTGGCAGGGCGTGCGCTGTCGGCCTTCAACCTGGTGATCTTTGCCGGTGTGTTCGTGGTGCAGTGGGGGGTAGGGCTGGCCATCGATGGTTTTCAGGCCGCCGGGCTGTCCACGCTCGATGCCTTCCGTGCGGCGATGGGCGTGTTCCTCGCCTGTTGCGTGGCATCGTGGGCATGGCTTTTCGCTGCACCGCCGCATAATCCGGCCCCATGAATGGCATCTTCATCATTGCCCACGCGCCGCTCGCCCATGCGCTGCGCCAGTGCGTGCTGCATGTGTTTCCCGATGCCGCCGGCTCGGTGGCCGCGCTGGATGTGCAGCCCAATGTCTCGCCGGAAGAAACGCTGGGCTCCGCGCGCATCCTGATGGCCCAGCTGGACGCGCCGCAGGTGCTGGTGCTGACCGACCTGTTCGGCGCCACGCCCTGCAACGTGGCGCAGAAGCTGGTCGACGGGGTGCGCTCGCGCCTGATAACCGGCGTCAACCTGCCCATGCTGCTGCGCACCGTCAGTTACCGCCACGAATCACTGGACGCGCTCGTCGCGCGCGCGCTGGTGGGTGGCACCCAGGGGGTGATGCAGGTGGCGATCACCGCACCCCAGAACCAGGCCCGACGCTCCCATGATCAAGACATCCACGACCATCAGCAATAAGCTCGGCCTGCACGCGCGCGCCTCGGCCAAGCTCACCAAGCTGGCGGGCAGTTTCCCGTGCGACGTCTGGATGTCGCGCGGCGACCGGCGCGTCAACGCCAAGAGCATCATGGGCGTCATGATGCTGGCCGCCGGCATGGGCACGACGGTCGAGATCGAGACCGACGGCGCACAGGAGCAGCAGGCGATGGACGCGCTGCTGGCGCTCATCAACGACAAGTTCGGCGAAGGCGAGTGAAGCCCATGGCCCCGAGCCCCACAGTCGCGCCGCCGGGCCGGGAGGTCGCATGACCTTCGCTGTCCATGGCCTGCCGGTGGCCCGGGGCATCGCCATCGGGCGCGCGGTGCTGGTCGCGTCCAGCCGCATGGACGTGGCGCACTATTTCATCGAGCCCACGCAGATCGAGTCCGAAATCATGCGCGTGCGGCGTGCGCGCAATTCGGTGGTCGACGAGATCCACCGGCTGCAGACCGACATGCCCAAGGACGCGCCGCCCGAGTTGACGGCGCTGCTCGACGTGCATCTCATGCTCCTGCAAGACAAGGAGATGGAGAACGGCGTCAAGCACTGGGTGAGCGAGCGCCTCTACAACGGCGAGTGGGCGCTGACCACGCAGCTCGAGGTGATCGCGCGCCAGTTCGACGAAATGGAGGACGAGTACCTGCGCGAGCGCAAGGCCGACCTCGAGCAGGTGGTCGAGCGCATCCTGCGCCACATGAAGGGCGCGGCCTCGCCCGTGGCCGACAAGCCCCGGCGCAAGACGCAGCAAGACCTGCTGCTGGGCGACACCGTCGACGTGCCGCTGGTGCTGATCGCGCACGATCTGTCGCCCGCCGACATGCTGCAGTTCAAGAAAAGCGTGTTCGCGGGCTTCGTCACCGACGTGGGCGGCCGCACCTCGCACACGGCCATCGTTGCGCGCAGCATGGACATCCCGGCCGTGGTGGGCGCGCGCTCGGCCAGCCAGCTGGTGCGCCAGGACGACTGGGTCATCATCGACGGCGATGCCGGCGTGGTGATCGTCGATCCGTCGCCCATCATCCTGGCCGAATACGGCTACAAGCAGCGCCAGGGCGAAGTCGACCGTGAGCGCCTTTCCCGGCTGCGCCACACACCCGCCGTCACGCTCGACGGCCAGCGCGTCGAGTTGCTGGCCAACATCGAGATGCCCGACGACGCGGCTGCGGCGGTCAAGGCCGGCGCCGCTGGCGTGGGCCTGTTTCGCAGCGAGTTCCTGTTCATGGGGCGGGGCGGCGATCTGCCGGGGGAGGAAGAGCAGTACCAGGCCTACCGGCGCGCCGTCGAGGGCATGCAGGGGCTGCCGGTCACCATCCGCACGGTGGACGTCGGCGCCGACAAGCCGCTGGACCGTGCGCTCAAGGAC
>JAGOCV010000136.1 GCA_017998575.1 Burkholderiaceae bacterium | reverse complement strand
GAGCGACGCCGAGATGGCGGCCATGGCCACGCTGCCGGGCACCGGCCCCGAGCGGCGGCTGCGCGAGCAGCGCCAACGCATCGACGAGCGCATCCGCAAGGCGGCCATCGTCGAATTCAGCCAGCACGGACTGCGCGGCGCCTCCACCCAGGACATCGCCGCGCGCGCCGGGCTGACCAAGCCGCAGCTGCACTACTACATCAAGGGCAAGGAGCGGCTCTATGAGGAACTGCTCGCCTCGGTGGTGCACCGCTGGGTGCAGGACACCTCGTTCGACCACGCGAGCGACGACCCGGCCGCCGTCCTCGCGCGCTACATCGAGGACAAGATCCACGCCTCGCTGGACGACCCCGAGCTCACGCGCATCTTCGGCATGGAGATCCTCTCGGGCGCGCCCTACCTGGGCCCGCACTGGCCGACAGCCTTCGAGGTGACCGGGCGCCTGGCCGCCACGCTGCAGCGCTGGATGGACGAGGGCCGCATGCGCGCGCTGAACCCGCACCTTCTGCTCATGAACATCTGGGCCATGACCAGCCACCACGCCTATTACGCGGCGCAGGTGCGGCAGATGTCGGCACGCTTTCCCGACTCGCCGATGGACCGCGACGCGGTCGTGCGCGAAGTGACGAGCCTGGTGCTGGCCGGCTGCGGCCTCACGCCCCACGACGGCGCCTGAGGCCCGCGCCCGCGTGGCCCCGGTGCGGGCCGCGCACCGTTTTCGCCCCCCGTTTGCTGCCCCGCCCCACCGCGGGCGTCGCCGTTGAGGTTGATCAAGGCTGGCACGCTTCATGCGTTTGACCGATCGATCAAATCCTTGGTCAAACACAGGAGTTGCCCCATGTCGTCCCTGACACGTCTCGCCCGTTTCCCGCTGGCCGCCGCGCTGGCACTCGGCTTAGCCGGCTCCGCCCTGGCGCAGCAGAAATTCACCTTCATGACCAACTGGTACGCGCAGGCCGAGCACGGCGGCTACTACCAGGCCCTGGCCAGTGGCGCCTACAAGGCGGCGGGGCTGGACGTCTCGATCCGCATGGGCGGGCCGCAGGTCAACACGCTGCAGATGATGGCGGCCGGCCAGGCCGACTGCATCATGGGCTCGTCCGACACGCAGGTGCTCAAGATCCGCGAGCAGGGCATTCCGGCCGTGACCATCGCCACCATCTTCCAGAAGGACCCACAGGGCCTGACGGCCAACCCCGACACCAAGCGCATCGAGGAGCTCAAGGGCCGCACCATCCTGATCTCGACCTCGGCACGCAACACCTACTGGCCCTGGCTCAAGGCCACCTTCGGCTTCACCGAAGATCAGGCGCGGCCCTACGCATTCAGCCTGGCGCCCTTCATCCAGGACAAGTCCATCGCGCTTCAGGGCTACGTGACCTTCGACCCCTACGCGGTGAAATCCCAGACCGGCATGGATCCGTCGTTCTTCCTGTTTGCCGACCTGGGCTGGCCTCCATATGCCAACACCGTTGTCTGCATGGAGCAGACGCTGCGCGAGAAGCCGCAGATGGTCAGCGCCTTCCTCAAGGCGTCGCTCGAGGGCTGGAAGAGCTACCTGGCCGGCGACCGCGCTGCCGCCAACGCGCTCATCAAGAAAGACAACCCGCAGATGAACGACGGCCAGATGGAATTCGCCGTCAAGACCATGCAGGAACGCGGCATGGTCACGGGTGGCGACGCGGCCCGGGGCGGCATCGGCACCATCACGCCGGAACGGCTGAAGAAGACCTACGACTTCCTCGTCGGTGCCAAGCTGCTCGACCCGAAGGTGGATCTGGCCGCCAGCTACGACACGCGCTTCATCTCGGCCATCAAGGTGATGCCGTGACGGCGGCGCTGAGGCTGCCGGTCATCGACCTGTCGCAGAGCCAGGCCGGCCCCGAAGCCGAACGCCGCGTGGCGCGCGCGGTGGACGCGGTCTGCCGCGAATCCGGCTTCTTCTATGTCACCGGACACGGCGTGCCGGCATCGCTGGTCGAAGGCATGTTCGCCTGCGCGCGCCACTTCTTCGCCCAGCCCGCCGACACCAAGGCGCGCTGGAGCACGAAGCACTCGCCCATCCGGCGCGGCTGGGACGCCGTCGGCCACCAGGCGCTGGACAACGACAAGCCGGCCGACCTGCTCGAGGGCTACAACATCGGCCTGGAGTTCGATCCGGCCGATCCGCTGGGCGACCGCCAGCCGCGCCGCGGCCCCAACCAGTGGCCCGACGAAGCGGCCGCGCCCGGCATGCAAGCCACGGCCGAGGCCTACCTGGCCGCGCTGGAGGGCGCCTCGCGCCACGTGATGCGGCTCATCGCGCTGGGGCTGGACTTGCCCGGCGACTACTTCGAGCCCTTCATGCGCCGGCCTGTGCCCTCGATGCGGCTGCTGCACTACCCGCCCCACCCGGCCGACGCGCAGACGGGCCAGGCCGGTGCCGGCGCGCACACCGACTGGGGCGCGCTCACGCTGCTGGCGCAGGACGATTGCGGCGGCTTGCAGGTGCAGGACGCCGATGGCGCGTGGCACGACGTGCCGCCCGTGGCCGGCAGCTTCGTGGTCAACCTGGGAGATCTGATGTCGCGCTGGACGAACGATGCCTACCGATCGACCATGCACCGCGTGATCAACAACGTGAGCGGCCGCGACCGCTATTCGATCCCGTACTTCTTCGACATCGACTTCCACGCGCGCGTGAGCGCCTTGCCGGGATGCTTCGACGCGGCCCATCCGCCGCGCTACGCCGAAGTCACGGCCGGCGAGCACCATGCCGAGAAGATGCGGCTGGCGCGCCTGGCCTACGGCTGAGCTCGACCCCTCACCGCCCGAGCCGCGCGCGCAGGAGCGGATCGAGCGACGCCAGGAACGCCTCGACCGCGTCGGTGTACGCGCCGGGCAGGCCCAGTTGCGCGTTGATCTCGCCGTGCGTCATCGGCTGGCCCAGCACCTCGGCCCGCACGCCCAGGGTGCCGGCGTGGTCCGCGAAGCGCTGGGCGCCGTCGCAGGGGCGGTCGCGGCGCTGCGTGGAGCACACGGCCAGCAGCGGCGTGGCGCCGCGTACCAGTTGCTGCTGCGGCGAGGCGGCGCGCCAGAACGCCGGGTCGCTGCCGAAGGCGGCATCGTAGAACGGCAGGTGGCGCCGCTCCATCACCGGGGCGACATCGAGCAGGGCGCTGTCCAGCGCCACCGTGCCCAGCCACGGCCGGGCGCCCTGCGCCAGGGCGCGCTGCGGGTTGGCATTGAGAAGCGCCACCAGGTGCGCGCCGGCCGAGTGCCCCATCAGCACGAAGCGCCCGGCGTCGCCGCCCCAGCCCGCTGCAGCCTTCTGCGCGAAGGCCAGCGCGCGCGCCACGTCGTCGGCCTGCACCAGCGGATCGGCGCCGGGCAGCAGCCGGTAATTGGTGGACACCACGATGAAGCCGCGCGACACCCAGCGGTCGACCTTGTTGCCGACCACGCCGCGCGCGGTCTTGCTGCCGGTGCGCCAGGCGCCACCGTGCACCATGAAGATGACCGGCGCGCCCTGCGCCTGGGCGGGAATGTAGGCGTCGAGCTTCTGCAGCGCGTCGGCGCCATAGGCCCGGTCGGCAACCAGACGCACGCCCGGCGGCAATGGCGCGCGCACCGACGGCCCGGCACCTTCGGTTTCGATCTCGCTGCCGGATCCGGCGCCGGCCTGCGCGCGGCGTTCGGCCAGCCGCTCGCGCACCGGCCCCTGCGCCGCGGCGCTGAACGCCAGGCCCAGGGCCAGCAACACGAGAGGCCCGCGGCGCCAGGCGCGGCCGCAAGCGGTGGCGGCGGAAAAGAGGCCCGGAAACTGCATGGACGGCTCCTGTCGCGACCGGAATCGATCGCCTGATGTGCCCCGCAGTGTAGTAACGCGCTGCCTGGCGCGCCATGGCCGTCGAGCCAGCCCGGGCAGACTCCAGTACCATGCCCTTCGGCCCTTTCAACCTTCCTGCCCGTTCCGTTCCGCCATGAAAGTGGATGCCGCCCCCACCCTCGCTGCGCCCATCGCGCAGGACATGCCCGCGCCCGACGGCCCGCTCTCGCGCACCCGTCCGGGGCGCGAACGCATCATGGCGGCGATCCGCGAGGCGGCCATCGCCGAATTCAGCCTGCATGGCCTCAAGGGCACCTCCACCCAGGCCATCGCCGAGCGCGCCGGCCTCACCAAGCCCCAGCTGCACTACTACATCAGCGGCAAGGACGAGCTCTACGAAGAGCTGCTCATGCAGGTGCTGCACGACTGGAAGGTGGTGTTTTCCTTCGAGGCCGCCAACGACCCCGCCCGCGTGCTGGCCACCTACATCCGCGCCAAGCTCGACCACGCGTTCGACAACCCCGAGATCTCGCGCATCTTCACGCGCGAGGTGCTCGACGGTGGCCGCAACCTCGAGCGCTACTGGCCCAACGCGCGCGCGTGGTCGCAGAAGAAGATCGACATCATCAACGGCTGGATGGCGCGCGGTCTCATCCCGCCGATGGATGCGCGCCTGCTGCTCATGCATATCTGGGCGCTCACGCAGCACTACGCCGACTTCGCGCTGCAGGTGCGCGTGATGCACGGCCTGCCGCCCGATGCACCGTTGCCGCGCGAGACCATCACGCGCGAAGTCACCGCCTTCATCCTGCGCGGCTGCGGGCTCACGCCACCGGCGGACTGAGCGCACGGCGCGGCGGCACGCCTGTAGCACGCGCGCGGCACACCACTGGCACACCTCTTGCTGAACCTGACCAGTTGCTCTGATTGAGTGGTCAGGGCCCTGGACAACGCCGCACCAGCCCGGTGCGGCCACCGAGGGGAATGCCAGTGCGTGTGCTCGTCGTCTATTGCCATCCGGTGGAAACCAGCTTCCACGCAGCGCTGCATCAGGAAGTGGTGACCAAGCTGCGCGCCGCCGGGCACGAGGTCGACGACTGCGACCTGTATGCCGAAGGCTTCAACCCTGTGATGTCGCGCGAGGAGCGCCTGGGGTATCACGACGTGCCCGCCAACCAGCAGCCGCTGGCCGACCACGTGCGCCGCCTGCAGTGGGCCGAGGCGATGGTGTTCTGCTTCCCGACGTGGTGCTTCGGCCTGCCGGCCATGCTCAAGGGCTACTTCGACCGCCTATTCATGCCCGGCGTGGCCTTCGACATCAGCGACCCCGCCAACGTCAAGCCGATGCTCGGCCACCTCAAGCGCATCTCGGCCGTGGTCACCTACGGCCGCCCGCGCTGGATGGCCATGTACATGGGCGATCCGCCGCGCAAGATCATCACGCGGTACATGTTGCGCATGACGGGCAACACCGCCCGGGTGGACTACCACGCCCACTACCACATGAACATCGCGACCGAGTCGCAGCTCACCCGCTTCAAGCAGCGCGTGGGCGCCGCGATGTCGGACTTCGCCTGAGCCACGCCGCACCGGCCGCCATTGCCATGTCCGGACTGCGCGCATCGCCCGCCGCCCCGCAGCAGCTGCTGAACGCGCGTCTGCCCACCTGGCTGCTGGGCGACGCCTGGCCGCGCAGCGCAGACGCAGGTTCACCCGTGCTCGCCCGCGTGCAGATCGCAGGCGGGCGCGTCGTCGCGGTGACACCCATGGATGCCGCGCCATCCGCCGGGCCCGCATGGGACGTCGATGGCGCGCTGGTGCTGCCGGCCTTCGTCGATGCGCACGTGCACCTCGACAAGGCGTTCACGCTCTCGCGCATCACCGGCGTGCAGCCCGGCCTGCTGGGTGCGATCGAGGCCTCGTCGCGCGACGTGCCCACCTGGACGCCGGAGGACATCCGCGTGCGTGCCGCGCGCGGGCTGCAATGGGCGCACGAATGTGGCACCACGCGCCTGCGCACGCATGTGAACTGGTCCGAGATCGGCCCGCTGCCCATGGCCTGGCCGGTGCTGGATGCGCTGTCGCGCGAATGGCGCGGCCGCGTGCTGCTGGAGATGGTGAGCCTCACCAAGCTGATCAGCTTCGCCGACGCCGCCAACGCGCGCACCGTGGCGGCGCAGGTGCATGCCACCGGACCGCATGCGCTGCTGGGCGGCTTCGTGCATTCGTCCAACTGGGACCGCTCCTCGCTCACGCATCTGCTCGCCGCGGCGGCGGCGCAAGACCTCGACGTCGACCTCCACACCGACGAAGAGCTCAACCCCGACGCGCACGGCCTGCTGGCGGTGGCCGAAATCTCGCGCGGCATGGGCTTCGCGGGCCGCATCGTCTGCGGCCACGTGTGTGCGCTGGCCGCCATGCCCGAAGCCCAGGCCCTCGCCGTGCTCGACGCCGTGGCGCGCGCGCCCATCACGCTGGTCTCGCTGCCCATCACCAACCTGCTGCTGCAGGACGCCGTCACCCACCGCACGCCGCGCCAGCGCGGCATCACGCTGGTGAAGGAAGCGCGCGCCCGGGGCATTCCATTGCTGTTCGCCAGCGACAACGTGCAGGATCCGTTTTGCCCCGTGGGCAGCTTCGATCCGCTCGAAGCCTTCGCCGCCGGCGTGCTGGCCGCGCAGCTCGACGCACCGTTCGACCGCTGGTCCGACACGCTGTGCCGCCACGACTTCCTGGCGCGCGGCACGCCCACGCCCGCATCGCTGGCCGGCCAGCCCGCCGACCTGCTGCTCTTCCCCGATGCCGACGCCACCGGATTCCCGTCGCGCACCGCGCGCCGCGTGGTGCTGCGCGCCGGCGTGGCGGACAGCGCACCGCCCGCGGCCTGGCTCGCACCGGCCACCGCCTGATCCCGCATTCACAAGGACGCCCTTCCCATGCTGCACGGCTACATCCCCCCGCACCGCTTCCTGCCCTACCTGAGCTGGCCCGAAATCGCCGCCCTGCCCGACCGCGAGAACACCGTGATCGTGCTGCCCTGCGGCGCCATCGAACAGCACGGCCCGCACCTGCCCTGCAGCGTGGACACGGTGATCTCCTCGGGTGTGATCGGCGAAGCGCTCAAGCGCCTGCCGGCCGCCGTGCGCGCGTTCGCGCTGCCGCCCATCAGTTACGGCAAGTCGGAAGAGCATCTGCACTTCCCCGGCACCATGACACTGACCGGCACCACGCTGCTGTCCACCGTGATCGAGATCGGCGAATCGGTGTACCGCTCGGGCTTCCGCAAGCTGGTGTTCGCCAACGGCCACGGCGGCCAGCCCCAGGTGCTGGAGATGGCTGCGCGCGAGCTGCGCCTGCGCCACGGCGATTTCGTCATCGTGCCGTTCGGCGTCTCGCGCCTGCCCAATGCCTCGGGCAAGCAGGTGAGCGAGAAGGAAAAGAGGCTGTCGATGCACGCCGGCCATTCCGAAACCGCACTGATGCTGGCCCTGGCCCCCGACACGGTGCACATGGACAAGGCCGAGCCCTGGTACCCGCCCGAATTCCCGATCAAGCTGCTGTCGCCCGACGGCCGCCCGGCCTGCGCCTGGACGGCGCGCGACTTCGGCCCCAGCGGCGTGATCGGCGACCCCACCTCCGCCACGAAGGAGCAGGGCGAGGAGATCCTCAGCACGCTGGCCGACAGCTGGGTGCAGGCCCTCACCGAGCTCTACGCCCTGCGCTGGATCGTGCGCGAGGAAGCCACGTGGGAACGCGGCCAGTACACCGGCCACATCCAGCAATCCATGCCCTGAGATGGCGCGCCGCCGCACGGCCCACGTCTTGCTAATCCCGATCGAAGAGTCCCCCATCCCCGACTGATTTGTCTGACCCAGGAGCGCTACTTATGACCATCCGCCTTTCCCCCCTGGCCATGCGCGTCGCGCAGGCATTCGGTGCCACCGTGCTGGGCCTCGCGGCCACCGGCGCGCAGGCGCAGGAAAAGTTCACCTACATGACCAACTGGTACGCGCAGGCCGAGCACGGCGGCTTCTACCAGGCGGTGGCCACGGGCATCTACAAGAAGTACGGCCTCGACGTCACCATCAAGATGGGCGGCCCGCAGGTCAACATCCTGCAGCTGATGGCCGCCGGCCAGGCCGACTGCATCATGGGCTCCAGCGACATGCAGATGATGCGTGCGCGCGCCAACGGCCTGCCGGTGGTGACGCTGGCCGCCGTGTTCCAGAAGGACCCGCAGGTGCTCATCGCCCACGAGGACGTCAAGTCCATCGAGGACATGAAGGGCAAGACCATGCTGATCGGCACCACGGCCGTGCAGGGCTACTGGGCCTGGCTGAAGGCCAAGTACGGCTTCACCGATTCGCAGATGCGCCCCTACACGTTCAACATCCAGCCGTTCCTGGCCGACAAGAACGTGGTGCAGCAGGGCTACCTCACCTCCGAGCCCTACGCCATCCAGAAAGCCGGCGTGAAGGCCAACACCTTCCTGCTCTCGGACAACGGCTACCCCTCCTACGCCACCACGATTTCGTGCCTGGAGAACACCGTCGCCACGCGCACCAAGGCCACGTCCGACTTCGTGAAGGCCACGATGGAAGGCTGGAAGAGCTACCTGGCCGATCCGGCGCCCGCCAACGCGCTGATCAAGAAGGACAACCCCAACATGACCGACGACCAGCTCAACCACAGCGTGGCCAAGCTCAAGGAGATGGGCATCGTCACCAGCGGCGACGCGCAGAAGCTGGGCATCGGCATCATGTCCGACGCGCGCATGAAGCAGAACTACGAGTTCCTCGTGAGCCAGAACCTCATCGACCCCACCAAGATCAAGATCGAGCAGGCCTACAAGCTCGACTTCATCAAGGACGCGAAGGTGATGCCGTAAGGCACGAGGGCTGTCCACATGGTGCCTGACAACACGAACGCCGCGCCCGCCATCGAGGTCCTCTCGGCCGAGAAGACCTACCCCAACGGGACGGTGGCGCTGCAACCGGTCGACCTGACGATCCAGGAGGGCGAATTCGTCACCCTGCTCGGCCCTTCGGGCTGCGGCAAGAGCACGCTACTCAAGATGATCGCCGGCCTGCTGGAACCCACCGACGGGCGCCTGCTGCTCTGGCGCAAGCCGGTGGAGCAGTTGCAGACCGCCGGCAGCGGCAAGAAGATGGCGTTCGTGTTCCAGGCACCCACGCTGATGCCCTGGGCCAGCGTGCAGACCAACGTGCGCCTGCCGCTCGACCTGGCCGGCGTGCCGCGCGCCGAGGCCGATGCCCGCGTGGCAGATGCGCTGGCCCTGGTGGGCCTGTCGAAGTTCGCCAAGGCCCTGCCGCGTGCGCTCTCGGGCGGCATGCAGATGCGCGTGTCGATCGCTCGCGGCCTGGTGGTCGAGCCCACCTTGCTGCTGATGGACGAACCCTTCGGCGCGCTCGACGAGATCACGCGCCACAAGCTCGATGCCGACCTGCTCGAACTCTGGCGCAAGAAGAACCTCACGGTGGTGTTCGTGACGCACTCGATCCATGAGGCCGTGTTCTTGTCCACGCGCGTGGTGATGATGGCCGCGCGACCGGGCCGCATCGTGGAGGAGTTCCACATCGACGAGCCCTACCCGCGCCGGCCCGAGTTCATGGTCACGCCCGAATTCGCCCGCCACGCCCGTGCGCTGCAGGACAGCCTGCACCGCGCCAGCCAGCACACCGACGAGGAAACCGAGGCATGAACACCGTTGCCGCAACGACCGCCGCCGGCGTCCCCACGCCCGGCGCCCCATCTGCTGCCGTGCCGGCAGCGCCATCGGCTCCGGCAGCGGCGCCCGCAAAGCGCACGCCGCCAGCGCGCGTTGCCGCAACGCCGGTGCCGCTGCTGCAACAGCCCAGGGTGCAGCGCATCGTCCTGCCGCTGGTGGTGGCGATCGTGTTGCTGGGTACCTGGCAGGCGCTGGTCACGGGCCTGAAGCTGCCGCCCTACCTCGTGCCTTCCCCGGTGCTCATGATGGAGACCCTGTTCACCGACTGGGCACCGCTGGGCATGGCCCTGCTGGTCACCATGAAGATCACCGTGCTCTCCTTCGTGGTGGCGGTGGTCATCGGCGTGCTGATCTCGTTCCTGTTCGTGCAGAGCCGCATCATCGAGACGGCCCTGTTCCCGTATGC
>JAGOCV010000432.1 GCA_017998575.1 Burkholderiaceae bacterium | reverse complement strand
GTGTTGCCGCGCAAGTGATGCAGGCGGGCGATGAAGTCCACGCCACGGGGGAACGGCGGCTCCAGGCGGCCGTCGCGCACGAGGGCGTCCTCGAACAGCCGGCGCGCGGCCTGCGCTTGATCGTAAGCGGTAACCAGCCGGCGTTCTTGCCTGTCAGCCGATCCCGTGCAAGTCCGAGCGCAGCGGCTGCTCGGCGAAGTGCTGCTTCCACAGCCGTGGCGTGAGTTCGGCCACGCGGCTGGCCGGATGCTGGCCCACGCGCTGCAGGACATCGACGAAGTACGTGTACGGCTCGATGCCGTGCAGCCTGCATGTCGTGATCAGGCTTTGCACGATGCCGGCATGCTTGGCGCCGACCTCCGTCCAGCAGAACAGCCAGTTCTTGCGGCCCAGCGGGATCGGCCGCAACGCCCGCTCCAGGTGGTTCGTGTCCATCGGCACGTCCTCGTCGCCCAGGAACACCATCAACTGCGCCTTGCGTTCGCGCGCATAGGCCAGCGCCTGGGTCAGCTTGTTGCTCGGCAGCAGGCCCTGGCGCGCGAGCTGCTCGTCGACCCAGGCGAAGAACTGCTCGACCAGCGGCTTGGCGTGCTCCAGCCGGTGCAGCCGCTTGCTCTCGCCGCTCAAGCCCTTGTGGCCGATGACGGCCTCGACCTCGTAGACCAGGCCGATCATCTTCAGCGCCTGATCGGCCGCTTGCGGCTCGGCATTCAGCGCCTCGAAGAAGCCGCGCCGTGTGTGCGCCCAGCACTGCGCGTGCGTCACGCCGGTGGCTTCGGCGTAGCGGCTGTAGGCCGCATAGCCGTCGCTGAGCAGCACCGCGCCCGGCTGCGCCTTGTCGCCCAGCAGTTCCTTCACGCAGGCGTGCTGGCGCGACTCGAAGAACGGGAAGCACACCTCGCCCAGCTCGCCGTACACCGGCCAGAAGTAGCCCGCCTTCATCTTGCCCGGTCCGGCCCGGCCGGCCTTGATCGGTGTTTCGTCCACCGCCTTGACGCGGCTGCGCCGGATCGATTCGAGCTGCGCGTCGTAGATCGGCTCCAGCAACTGCGCGCCTTGAGCCACCAGCTGCGTCAACCAGGGCCGGCTGAGCTTGAAGCCGGCTTCGGTCAGCCGCTGGTGCTGGCGGTACAGCGGCAGATGCCACTGGAACTTGTCGACCATCACGCCGGCGATGAAGCTCACGTCGGCGCGGCTGCCCTCGATGACGCCCACCGGCGCCGGCGGGCAGTGCAGGGTTTGGGTGTCGCGGCGCTTGATCACCGGTCGTACGTACTTCAGCACCACGTAGGCGCCCGGGCGCTGCGCCAGGCGGTGGCTGACCTTCTGGCCGACGATCTCGTACTGCGCGGTGAACTGCTCGGCGCTCAGGCCCTGCACTTCGGGGTTGGGCACCTCGATGCTGACCACCGGCACCCGGGCCTCGTCGAAGAACGGTACGCTGGCGGCGTCGTCGATGAAGTCGCTGCGGGCACGGCGTCGCTTGTGCGCGGGCACGTCCTGCTCGAGCGCGGGCGTTGCCGGCTCCACCGGCATCGGCTCGCCCAGCAATTGACCCAGATGCAGTTGCTGCGCGTCGGGCAGCGGCGCGTAGCGCTCGCTCTTTTGGCCGAAGATCTGGCGCCGGAACCATTCGATCTGGGCGCGCAGCCCCTCGATCTGTGCGGCTTGCGCGCGCAGCAGTTGCGCCACGTGCTGCATGTCCATGGCGGCCAGTTCCGCCGCATCGGGCATGCGCGTGAGCACTGCGTTTGACATGGCGGGTCATGCTACGCAAGCCCCGAACTGCGCACCACGGGAGTGATCCGAATTGCCTTCCTTGCGGGGCGCGCCGTCGGAATCGACGAATTGATGTTCGTGCCGCTGATCGCGTGAACTGCCATGTCGATAGCGCTTGAGATAACGGCGCGGCTCGATGCCTTCGAGCAGCAATTTGAGCTGCGTGCAGTCGATCTCGCGCGTGCGCGCCTGCGACCAGTCGCCGATGAACTGCCCGGCCTCCAGCCGCTTGGCCCACACGCACCAGCCGCTGCGGTCGAAGTACAGCACCTTGATCTGCCGGCCGCTGCGGTTGACGAAGACGTACAGGTCCCCGCCGGTCGGGTCCTGGGGGAAGGCTGCGCGTGCCACGGCGTACAGGCCGTCGAAGGACTTGCGCATGTCCACCGCCTGGCCATACAGGTACACGCGCACGCGGGACTCGGGGAAGAACATCACCGCCTCACGATCTGCAGCACGACGCCACCACCGAGGTCCAGGCGCAGCTCCACGCCGGCACCGGCATCACGCGGCGGCGTGGCCAGGTGTCCCAGGTCGATGAAGCCTGCGGCGCGAGGCCGCACGGCCAGCTGCGATCGCCCACCGCGGGGCAGTGCAGCACCTCCCGCGTCGCCGACCGAGCCGAGTCGTTCGCGCCAGCGGTAGAAGCTGCTCGTGCTCAGCCCCTCACGGGCACAGAACGCGCTGACCGTCATGTCGGCTTCGCCGAAGCGCAGCATCACCTCGCGCCAGTTGCGTGTGTCCAGTCGCCGCCGCCGCTGTTCACCCATCGCCGTCTCCTCACGTCATGTCGATGTGAGGGATTGTCGAAACCGATCAAGCGCAGGGGAAGGACGCCGGTGGCTTACCGGTTACTCTGCGCCTGGGTGGTCAACGCGCACTTGATCAAGCACGTGCCTGGGCGTAAGACCGACATGGCCGACAGCGAATGGCTGGCCGTGCTGGCGCGCTTCGGGCTGGTTCGGGCCAGCTTCATTCCCC
>JAGOCV010000135.1 GCA_017998575.1 Burkholderiaceae bacterium | reverse complement strand
ACGGTGGGCACTGCTGGCGCAGACACCTTCCTTCGCATGGGCAGCTGGTCCTCCGTCGACGTGAGCCACATGGAGAGCACTTTCGATCGTGCCGCCTACATCGTCGGCACGCCGACGGCTTCGATTTCCGACCTTAACGGCCTGACGGGCACCTATTCGCTGCACTCGGCGACGCCGATCTACATGACCGACGGCCAGACGGGCGTGCTCAACAGCGCGACCATGAACGTCAACTTCAGCTCCGGCTATTCGGGCGGATCCGTGGCACTGGGCATGACGCTGGGCTCCTATGGCAACCTGACGATGAGCGGCACGTTCAACAATCAGGGCTCTTCGTTCTCGGTCGGCGGCATCACGCTATCGCAGGGCGAAGGCTCGGGCAGTATCCGCGGGCTGTTCTCAGGCCCTGGCGCGGAGTACGCGGGCCTGGCTTATGGCGGTGGCGGTTACTTCGGCGAAGGCGACTACGTCGACTTCAACGGCGCAGCCATCCTCTCCGGCAGCACGGCGCCCACGAACCCCGAGCTGCCGGCCAACGGCACCTATCCCGCCATGTCGACCGTGGCCTATCTCGCACCCTGGGGATCGACCCGCCTGGATGCCGATGGCTCGCACACGTTCTCGAGCGCAGCGCCCACCTCGGCCACGGGCGGTTCCGCCAGCTACAGCGGCGCGGTCGCGGCCGAGTCCGGCTCGCACGGAACGGGCGCCGACTTCATCGGCTGGGGCCGCTGGAGCGCGGGCACCGACCAGGCATCCAATGCGCTGGCTGGCGCGCACTACGTGACGGGTACGCCGACGTCGAACGTCCAGATGCCGATCACGGGCAGCTTCAACTACTCATACGTGGGCGGATCGACCCCGATTTCGAGCGCCGGTGTCGGAGGCGGAACGGTGACCAGTGCGAACCTCTCGGCCAACTTCACCGACGGAACAGCCAATGCCTCGATCGCCACGCAGTTCGATGGCGGCCTGACGGCTTCGATGTCGTCGAACACCATGAGCATCAGCAATGGCCGCTTCTCGGGTGTCGACAACAATAATGGCGATGGCCGTTTTTCGGGCTTGTTTTTCGGCAATGGCGCGGGCAAGGCGGGCTTCGTCTACCAGATGCAAACCCTCAACGGGCTGGGCACGGTCGCCGGCGCCGTAGGCTTCGAGAAGATCCCCGGCCAGCCCCTGTGACCGCCGCCGCCTGCGCTACCTGAATCAGCGCAGGTAGAAATCCAGCAACGCCTGCACGGCTTCGTCGCCATGCAGGCGTTGCGCTTTCTGGCGCGCGCGCTCACCCATGCGCAGCCGCAGCCCCGGATCGGCGCGCAGGCTGGTGAGAGCGTCCCACGCCTCTTCCTGGGTGTCGAACAGCAGGCCCGACTCGCCGTCGTCGATGCCATCGGCGAAGCCGCCCTGGCGAGACACCACCACCGGCAGGCCACTGGCCATGGCCTCAAACACCACGCGCCCGTAGGGCTCGAACATGCCGCCGGTGCGGTAGTAGAAGGTGTCGAGAGACGCATTGAACGCGGCTACCGGCTCGGCCCCCGCGGGCAACAGCTCGATACCCTCGACGCCGTCCAGCCATGGCGCCAGGCAGGTGCCGCCCATGATGCGCACCTGGGCGCCGGTGGAGGCCAGCAGGCGGTACAGGATCACGTCATCCGGATGGTGCTTTTCCAGCACGTCACGGCTCACACGGCCGACGGTGAAGGGGCGGCCCGGCGGCCTTGCCACGGGTATCGACAGGTAAGGCGGCAGCGCAATGAAGCTGGGCTCGATGCGCCCCGGCAGCGCCAGGGCGCTGCGCATGACTTCGGACACGAACAGCAGTTCCGGATCGAGTCCGGTCGCGTGCCGTATGCGGGCAATCATGCGCAGCAGGCGCTCGTGCAGCGGCAGGTTGTAGCGCACGGCAATGCGCTCGAACCGGCCGTCCTCCAGCCAGGGGCCCAGCGCCACATGCACGCCCCCCAGCAACAGCATGCCGCCCACCGGGCTGTCGCCTCGCTGCACGTCCAACCGTCGCACGCCGCGCGCCACGTACACAGGATGCGGATCGTCAACCGACCAGAGCCGGCACTCGCGCCGGCCCGCCAGCGCGTCGGCCAGATCGGGCAGTTCCAGTTCAGCGCCGGCATGTGGCTCCTGGAAGCGGCTGACGAGATGCAGGGGAGTAGCGATCCGTTCAGAACTCATGCCCTGGATTATCCTGTGCGGCACCGCCATGACACCCTCCTTCCAGCACCTGCCGCCCTACCCGCTCGCCGCGCGCAAGGCCATTGATGCGGCCCCCGCCCCCGCCGGAACTTTCGCGCGCCACATGCAGCGCGGCCAGGCCTTTCACCGCGCCCGCCTGCCCGAACAGGCGCTCAAGGAGTTTCAGCAGGCGGCCGGTCTGCGCCCGGGCGATGCGGACGCAGCAAGCGCCTGCGCGGCGGCTTGTCTCGACCTGGGCCTTCCAGGCGCTGCCGCCAAAGCCCTCGAGGCCCACGCCGCCACGCTGCAGCGCTCGGCCGCGGGCTGTGCCAACCTGGCCATCGTTGCCATGGCGACCGGTGATGCAGCGCGTGCACGCGAGCTTTTCCGCCGGGCACTCGCCCACGATGGTGCCCATGTGCAATCGCTGGTCGGACTGGCACGACTGGAAGCCGCAGAAGGCAACTGGGACGAGGTGCTTCGTCTCACCCAGCACCGCGTACAGCTCGCGCCCCGAGATCCCGACGCGCAGGTGCAGTTCGTCGATGCCCTCCTGCTCGTGCGCCGGCCCGGCGACTCGCTCAAAGCTGCAGCGGCCGCGCGCCAGGCGCTCGCGGGCGTCGCGCCGGCGCTGCTGCAACTGACGGCACGAGAGGCTGTCGGGCAGGCCGTCATGGGCTCATGGGACGCTGCCCGGCACAGCCTGCAGCAGGTGCCGGGCGATCTGATGCGCGCCGTGCTGCGGCAACTGGATCTGCAGCCTGCGGGCCACCCCGCCGACACCGCCGCGCTGTACGTCCGCTATGCAGCCGCCACCTTCGGCGACGGTGAATGGATCTTTGCCCGCGCCCTGCCGCAGATGCTGCGTGCGCTGCTGAGCCGGCCGCAGGCGGCCTCGCCCGGTGCCTGGCTCGCCGCGAATGTCATCGCCCCGGCACTCGCATTGGAGGAGGTGGAAATAGCGCACATCCGCGCCCACGCCGATGCCGCTCGGCCCCGGGGGAATTTCCCCCCACTCGATCTGCAGCCCACCGGCGACCACCGGCTGCGCATTGCCTGGCTGATGCCCCGGCTGGACGGCGACGGCGTGGCCGACGCGCTGGCCGAACGCCTGCAGGTCCACGACCGCAGGCAATTCGCCTTGTACGTCTACACCCAAACCCCGCAGCCGCGCCCCGCCACGCAGGCGGCGCTGCGTGCTGCGACGGATGGCCTGATCGACGTGGCCCATCTGGCCGATGCCGAACTGGTAGCCCGCATCCGGCTCGACCAGCCCCACCTGCTGATCGATCTGGCCGCAGACACACCCGACGCCCGCCCCTGCGTGGCGGCCGCCCGCGTGGCGCCCGTACAGACACGTGCCACGCGCGGCTGGCCCGCCGGGCAGGCTGGGGGCGCGTATGACGCTGAATGGTGCGATGCGTTTTCCCAGCCTGTCGAAGTGTCTGGTGCGCAACAGGTGACGCTGCAGCACCTGGGCATGGCGGATCCGTTGCATAGCCACGGCATCCTTCCCAGACCGCTGATCCGCACCGCGCCCGGGCACTGCCCACCACCCGAGGCCGCAGGCTTCATCTTCGGCGTGGCCGCACCGGCTGATCACATCGACCCGGACAGCTTCGCCTTGTGGATGCGAGTGCTGCAGGTCGCATCGGGCGCACAGATGGCGTTCTTCGGCCTCACGCCCGCCGCCGCCCACCGCATGCGCCGGCATGCCCGTCAACAGGGTATCGACGCCGGGCGGCTGCGCATCGCACGACCCGGTGAACCTGCGACTTTCGATCTGCTGCTCGACCCGCTGCGCCGCAGCGCCGCGGTCGCCGTGGCGCAGGCCATCGCGGAGGGGCGCCCGGTATTGAGTTGCGCTGCCGCCGCGCGCGCCTCACGCCCCGGCGCTGCTCTGCTGATGGCGGCCGGGCTGCAGGCCTGGATCTGCCGCGACGCGCACGACTACCAGCAGCGGGCCATCGACATCGCGACCGACCCGGCAGGCCACTGGCCTGCGCTGAAGGCACAGGCCGACGCGGCACGGGCCAGTGCGACCGACAGGCGGGCCGCATCGACCGCTGAAGTCGAATCGGTCTGGCGCGCGCTGATCGAACGCAGCGCGACAACCCGCCGCACGGCGCGCTCAGACGCTTCGTTCACCCCGCCGCCACCTGCTCCCTGACCTGCTGCAGCGCCGTCGGGTCCTCGATGGTGGTCAGGTCGCCCGGGTCGCGCCCCTCGCACACCGCCTGGATGGCGCGACGCAGCAGCTTGCCGCTGCGCGTCTTGGGCAGTGCGTTCACGAAGCGCACGCGCGCGGGCCGGGCAACGGCGCCGAGCTGGGTATCGACGGCTTTCATGATTTCGCCTTCCAGCCGCTGGCGCGCCGCGTCGTCGGCCACGGTGGCCGGGTCGCGCACCACGGCGAAGGCCATGGCGACCTGGCCCTTGAGGGTGTCGGCCACACCGACCACCGCCACTTCGGCCACGGCCGGATGGCTGGCAATGCTTTCCTCGATCTCGCGTGTGCCCAGCCGATGGCCGGCCACGTTGATCACGTCGTCCGTGCGGCCGAGGATGAAGAAGTAGCCGTCCTTGTCTCGGATGCCCCAATCGAAGGTGTTGTAGACCTGCCGGCCGGGGATGCTGTCCCAGTAGGTGCGCACGAAGCGCTCGTCGTCGCGCCACACGGTCTGCATGAAACCGGGCGGCGTGGGGCCTTCGATGACGACCACGCCCTTCTGGCCGGGTTCGGACAGTTCGTCGCCGGTGCCTTCGTGCAGCAGCTTGAGCTTGTAGCCGTACATCGGAACGCCCGGGCTGCCGAAGCGCGCCGGCGTGCTCTCGACGCCGCGCGCCAGCGTGAGGATGGGCCAGCCGCTCTCGGTCTGCCAGTAGTTGTCGATGATGGGGACGCCCAGGCCCTCGCTGATCCAGCGTGCGGTGGGCTCATCCAGCGGCTCCCCCGCCAGGAACAGCGCACGCAGGCTCGACAGGTCATGCCGCTTGAGCAACGCCGCATCGTGCTTCTTGAGCACGCGCACCGCCGTGGGCGAGCTGAACATTACGCTCACCTGGTACTTCTCGACCAGGCTCCACCACACGGCACCGTCGGGCCGCACCGGCAGGCCCTCATACACGATGGTGGCCATGCCGGCGATCAGCGGGCCGTAGACGATGTAGCTGTGGCCCACCACCCAGCCGATGTCGCTGGTGCAGAAGTAGGTCTCGCCCGGTGAGCCGCAGAAGATGTGCTTCATGCTGGCGGCCAGCGCCACGGCGTAGCCGCCGGTGTCGCGCTGCACGCCCTTGGGCTTGCCGGTGGTGCCGCTGGTGTAGATGGTGTAGCTGGGCTCGGTGGCATCCAGCCACTCGCACGGCACCTGCACACCGGCGTGCCGCTCGCGCAGCGCCGACCAGGCATGGTCGCGGCCCGGCACCAGGTGCATGGGAGCGAGACCGCGTTCCACCAGCACCACCGCCTCGGGTTTGTGCGCGGCCAGGCGGATGGCTTCGTCGAGCAGCGGTTTGTAGGGCACGACCTTGCCCGCGCGCGAGCCCGCGTCGGCGCTCACGATCACGCGCGGCTGCGCATCGTCAATGCGGCTGGCCAGCGATACCGACGCGAAGCCGCCGAACACCACGCAATGGATGGCGCCGATGCGCGCACAGGCCAACATGGCGAACACGGCCTCGGCGATCATGGGCATGTATATCAGCACGCGGTCACCGCGCTGCACCCCCAGCGCGCGCAGCATGGCGCCGGCGCGCTGCACCTCGTCGTGCAGTTCGGCGAAGGTGTAGCTGCGCTCCCGCCCGGTTTCGGTGGAAACGGCGATCAGCGCCCGTTGCTGCGCCCGCTCCGGCAGGTGGCGGTCAACCGCGTTGTGGCAGAGATTGGTGGTGCCGCCGGCGAACCAGCGCGCGAACGGCGGACGGCTCCAGTCGCAGATCTGCGTGGGCGGCGCGTGCCAGTCGATCAGGCCGGCCTGCTCAGCCCAGAACGCATCCGGCTGCTCGACCGAGCGGCGGTGAAAGTCATCGTAAGCGCCCACGGCGTTGTCTCCCTGTTGGAATTTCTGCTGGCGGCGGCGGGATGCGGGCCAACTGAATTCTTAATTATGGGAATCGCGCTTGCGGCAAGCTGACACCGGACAGGGCCGGTGGCACGAATGAAGTCCGGGCGGAGCAGCGCGCCGCGCGCATGCCGACGACGCGCAGCAGCACGGCCCGGCGCGCGCAGGCGCGAGCGCGGTTCGTGCGCGCCGCGCAGTTACTTGATCAGCGCCTGCACTTCCTTGAAGTGCGGATGCTCGGCCGTACGCAGCCACTCGAACAGCACCATCTCGGTGGTGACCAGTTCGGCGCCCGCGCCGGCCAGGCGGTCGAAGGCGGCGTCGCGGTTGCGCTCCGTGCGCGAGCCACAGGCGTCGGTCACCACCCAGACGTCGAACTCGTCCTCGAGCAGGTCGAGCGCCGTCTGCAGCAGGCACACATGGGTTTCGCAGCCCGCGATCACGACCTGCTCACGGCCCGGCGGTTGCTGCGGCACGGCCTTCTGCAGATGCTTGGGCAGGCTGCGGGCGTTGCCCTGCGGCGCGCGCGCCACGGGCGCGGGCTGCAGCCATTCGCCCAGGCCCTCTTCGACAGCGCTGAACTGCATCTTGGCCAGCGTGCGCGAGAACAGCGCACGCAACTCGGCATCGGTCTCGCCGAGCTTCGAAGGATTCTGCTCGGTGCCCCACACGGGCACCTGCAGCCGGCTGGCCGCGCGGGCCAGCCGCACGGCATTGGCCATCACCTGGGCGCCGTCGGCAATGGCGGGCATGAGCCGGGGCTGGTAGTCCACCAGCACGAGTTGGGATTGTTCGGCGTCGAGCAGCATCGGTCGTTTTCTTTCGTCATTCGAACCGGCGGCGTCTGCATCGCCGGCGTCCCCCGATTAGACCGCAGCCGCCGCGCCGCCCGTCACGAGCCCGGCTGCAGCCGCAGCAGGCGGCCGCCAGAGCCGTCGGTCAGCACATAGATGTAGCCATCCGGACCCTGGCGTACGTCGCGGATGCGTTGGTTCACGTCTTGCAGCAGGCGTTGTTCGCCCGTGACCTTGCGGCCGTCCAGCGTGAGCGCGGCCAGGTAGCGGAACTTGAGCGAGCCCACCAGCAGCCGACCCTTGAGCGCGTCGCCATAGCGGTCGCTGGTGACGAAGGCCATGCCGGAAGGTGCGATCGAAGGCGTCCACTGGTGCAATGGCTGCTCCAGACCTTCGCGCTGCGTGCTGCCGTCCGTCACGTTGCCGCCGCCATAGCGCTCGCCATAGGTGATGAGCGGCCAGCCGTAGTTTCGGCCGGCCTGCGGCACGTTGATTTCGTCGCCGCCCTGCGGGCCGTGCTCGTGCATCCAGTAGGTGCCATCGGGCGCCAGGGCCGCCCCCTGCGAATTGCGGTGTCCCCAGCTCCAGATCTCGGGCCGCGCGTCGCTGCGGCCGACGAAGGGGTTGTCCTTGGGCACGCTGCCGTCCTTGTTCACACGCACCACCTTGCCCAGGTGCGAATCGAGCCGCTGCGCATGCTGCATCTGCGTGCTGCGCTCTCCCAGCGAAAGGAACAGCGTGCCGTCGAGCGCCTCGACGATGCGGCAACCGAAGTGCAGGCGGCTGTTGAAGCGCGGTCGCTGGCTGAACAGCACTTTTACCTCTTCGAGCCGCGAACCATCGGCCGAGAGCTTCGCACTCGCCATGGCAGTGCTGTTGAGGCTGGCGTCCTTCTCGTCGGGCTCGCTGTAGCAGAAGTAGAGCTGACGGTTGCGGTCGAAGGCCGAGTCGAGCACCACGTCGAGCAGGCCGCCCTGCCCGCCCACGGCCAGCTTCGGCAGGCCGGCGATGGGTTCGCCCTTACGGCCGTCGGGCTGCACGATGCGCATCTGACCCGTGCGTTCGGTGACCAGGAAGCGCCCCTGCGGCAGGAAGGCGACGGCCCACGGGCTGTCCAGCCCAGTGGCAACGGGCTCGGCCCGGACGGCCACTTGCGCTGTCGCTGCGGCAGCGCTCGTCAAGAGCGACAGGCCTACCCAAGCTGTAAAAGTACGGGCGAGAAAACGCGACGTCTGCATAAATTCCTTACAAAACAATAGTTTGCAATGCTATTGAAGAACCAGCTTGAAGTTGACACCGTCTTGTGAGCGACTGTATCCTCTGCGCCGACATGCAAATCCGCCGCACTGCTCTCACCCTGTCGCTGGCCTTGGGCCTCGCCACGGGTGCGTGCGCAGCGCCGGCGGGCGCCCAGAATGCGAGCCCGGACGAGATGAACAAGTTCCTCGCCGACCGCGGCCTGATCGGCCAGTTGCAGCAGATGGGCCAGACCGTGCAGCAACGCACGGCCGAACTGGTGGTTACCGCAATGGGCTCGCTGGGCGTGCCCTACAAGCGCGGCGGCAATTCCGCTGACGCCGGTGGCTTCGACTGCAGCGGCTTCGTGCGCGCGATGTACGAGCAGACTCTGGGCCTCGTGCTGCCGCGTCGTGCCGAGCAGCAGGCTGCCGCGACACAGACCATCGACCGCAACGAACTCCAGCCCGGCGATCTGGTTTTCTTCAACACCCTGCGCCGCGCCTTCAGCCACGTCGGCATTTACGTGGGCGACGGCAAATTCATCCACTCGCCGCGCCCGGGTGCCCAGGTGCGCGTGGAGAGCATGCATACCAGCTACTGGGACCGCCGCTTCGACGGCGCGCGCCGCGTGGCCAGTGACGCCCCCGCCACGGTGGCCGCCACCGGCGCCGCGCAGACCCTCTCCGCCACCCTGCCGGTTCGCCTGCCGATCGAGCAACCCCAGCCGTGAGCCGGCCGCAGCCGGACGCGCCTGCCCCCCGCACGGGCACGCTGCTGCCCGCCCTCAAGCTGCGCCACCTGCGCATCGTCCTCGCCGTGCACGAGGCCGACAACCTCACGCAGGCCGCCGCGCGCCTGCACGTGAGCGCAGCCGCCGTGTCCAAGGCCTTGGCCGAAGTCGAGGAAGTGTTCGGCGAACCGCTGTTCGAGCGCGGCCGGGGCTGGGTGCGCCTGACGCCGCTCGGCGAAGCCGTGTTGACCTGCGCACGCGCCGTCACGGCCGAGATGCAGGGCCTGGTCGACGTGGTCGACGGGCTGCGCAGCGGCTACCAGGGCGAATTGAGCCTGGGCCTGCGCGCGATCTCGACCAACCCTTTCGTGGCGGAGACCATCACCGAGTTCTCACGGCTGTACCCGCAGGTGCGCATCAGCCTGATCGAAGGCTCCTCCAGCCATCTGCGCGAACTGCTCGACGACGGAAAGATCCAGCTGCTGTTCGCCCGCCTCTCGACCGACATCGTGCAGTCGCGCCTGGCCAAGGCCACGGTGCTCGGCGACGACGTGGTAGTGGCCGCCAGCGCCAGCCATCCGCTGGCCAAGGCGGCCTCGGTCGGCTGGAAAGACCTGGTGCAGCAGCGCTGGTGCCTGCCGGTGCCCGGCACGTTGATGCGCGATCACCTGCAACAGGTGCTGGCCGCGCGGCGACTGCCCCTACCCTCGCAGTACGTGGAGACCAGCGACATGGCTATGGTCTCGGAACTGTTCGCGCGCGGACCCTGGGTGACCCTGGTGCCGCGCCGTGTCGCGCTGCGCCACCTGGCTGCGCCGGCAGGCACGGTGCTGCCTGTGGCAGTGCCCGATGCCCGCGACTCGGTGGGCATGATCTGGAACGAGGCCCTCCCGATGCGACCCACGGCGCGGCTGTTCCGTGACCTGGCACTGCACCGGCTGGGCGGCGGCGTCACTCGAACGTGATG
>JAGOCV010000431.1 GCA_017998575.1 Burkholderiaceae bacterium | reverse complement strand
GGGTGAGCTCGAGCGTGAGGTGGCGCGTGTCGCTGCCCAGGCGGCGCACGGCGCTCACGGCGCCGCTGATCTCGCGCGCACCGGCGCCGAGGCCGGCGCGGCCCGATGCGCCCGAAGCCCCGGCCTCGAAGGTGCCCGTGCCTTCGAGTTCGAGCCGCACGGTCAGTGGCTGGCCGACGAGGGCCGCGAGATCGATCTGCCAGGGGGCCCGGCCCGGCTCGCGCGCGGGGGTCTGCACGACGAGGCGGTAATCGAACAGGCTGTTGAGGGCTTCTTCGCCTTCGAGCGAGAGGGCGATGAGGGGCGGGATGCCCTCGCGATTGAGGATCGCGCCGCTCAGCGACAAGGCGCGCGCCGCGCCCTTCCATGACTCGTGCATGTGTGGTCTGCTCCCTGTGTGTGAAAAAACAGGGGCGCAGGCTGCATCACTCGTGCAGCGTTGTCACGCAATGTCAGAGCTTTGTGAACTGGGGTTTCTGTGCTAGGCCGGGCTGCTTGGGCAGAGGGGCCGGCAACGGGTGGCGCCAAGGTGCGTGCTCTCAGCGCCGCAGCTGCGTGAACGCGCTGAATTCCCAGCTGCGCATGGCCAGCACCAGCGTGTAGCCTTCGCGGTCCCTGTCGGTCAGCTTCTGGTCGGTCTGGTGCTGCTGCGCGAAGTCCTGCGCCACGCGTTGCAGCCGTTCGACGAATGAAGGCGCGAGCGCGCGGCTGATCGAGCCGTGCACCAGCATCAGCCCTTCGCCCGCAGCGTCGAAGCCGCCGCCGAAGTAGTCGAGCAGCGCGTGGTCGCGGAAGAAGTTCATCACCGGTCCGTGCGCGCGCCAGCGGAAGGTCTTGGCCAGCTTGAGGCGGTAGCGGTTGAGCGGGCGCAGCTCGATGATGCCGATGCGGTCGAGCTGCGCGAAGTACTTCACGCACTCCGCATCGCTCACGCGATAGGTGGCGACGATCTGCTCCGCCGTCCACTGGCTCAGCACGGAGATGGCGACGAGCAACAGCTTCTTGTCGGCCACCACGGCGCGCTCCTGCTCGGCCGACAGCTCGCGCAGCAGCGGCTGGGCGTCGGCCACGCGCCGGGCGAGATCGGCGAAGTCGAGCTTGAGCACGCGGCAGATCGCGTCGATGCGCGACAGCGGCATGTCGCCCTTCGCCAGCATGCGCTTGACGCTGGATTCGGCCAGGCCCAGCCCGCGCGCCAGATCGGCGTAGGTCATCTGGGCGGACTTGAGTTCCCTCTTGAGGGCGGTGACGAGGTCGGCGGTGGTGCTCATGGGTATCGGATGGTGATACTTCGGTTTCGCTGCAGCGATTCTGTGCTGGAAATCGATGCCGGGCCAGCCCTGTCCTGCCTAGAGTCGCGCCACCTCAACCCACCGAGCTCCCGATGACACCGAGCCCGTCCGACATGCCTGTTTCACCGACCCGCGCGGCGCACCCGGTGCGGCACAATGCCCGCGGCATCTGCCCGAGGACCCCGGCCTGAGCGAGAGAGCACATGACACGACAACAACATCAAGACCCCGGCGCCGGGCACGAAGCGCACACCGGCCAGTTCGCCCTGCTGGGCCAGCGCCGCTTCGCACCGTTCTTCTGGACTCAGTTCGCCGGCGCGGCCAACGACAACCTGTTCAAGTTCGCCTTCACCGTGATGGTGACCTACCAGTTGCAGGTGGGCTGGCTGCCGGCCTCGCAGGCGGGGCTGGTGATCGGCGCGTTGTTCATCCTGCCGTTCCTGCTGTTCTCGGCCACCAGCGGGCAACTGGCCGACAAGTACGACAAGAAGGCGCTGATCCGCTTCGTCAAGCGCCTGGAGATCCTCATCATGGCGCTGGCCGCCTGGGGCTTCTTCTCGGCCAACGTGCCGATTCTGCTGGGCTGCACCTTCCTGATGGGCCTGCATTCCACGCTGTTCGGCCCGGTGAAGTTCGCCTACCTGCCCGCGCATCTGTCCGAGCGCGAGCTCACGGGCGGCAACGGCATGGTCGAGATGGGCACCTTCGTGGCCATCCTGCTGGGCAACGTGGCAGGCGGGCTCATCATCGCCATCCCCGAGATCGGCGCGCACCACGTGGGCTTCGCCTGCATCGGCGTGGCGGTGCTCGGGCGCGTGGCCGCCGAGTTCATTCCGGCCACGCCGGCCACCGATCCGCAGTTGTCGATCAACTGGAACCCGGTCACCGAGACCTGGCGCAACCTCAAGCTGGCGCACGGCAACACGGTGGTGTTCCGCTCGCTGCTGGGCATCAGCTGGATGTGGTTCTTCGGCGCGGTGTTCCTGAGCCAGTTCCCTGCCTTCGCCAAGGACGTGCTGCACGGCAACGAGCAGGTGGCCTCGCTGCTGCTGGTGGTGTTCTCGGTGGGCATCGGCACCGGCTCGCTCCTGTGCGAGACGCTCAGCCGCAGGCATGTGGAGATAGGCCTGGTGCCCGTGGGCGCCATCGGCATGAGCGTGTTCGCGATCGACCTGTACTTCGCCGCGCGTGGCCTGGGCGCGCCGGCCGCCGGCAGCTACACGCTGGCGGCCTTCGTGGCCGAGCCCGCGCACTGGCGCGTGATGGCCGATCTGGCGCTGCTGTCGCTGTTCGCGGGGCTCTACAGCGTGCCCATGTACGCGCTGATCCAGATGCGTGCGCAGCCCACGCACCGCGCCCGCATCACCGCGGCCAACAACATCCTCAACTCGATCTTCATGATCGCCAGCTCCCTCATCGCCGGCGCGCTGCTGGGGGCGGGCATGACGATCCCGCAGGTGTTCCTCATCGTCGGCCTGGCCAATGCGGTGGT
>JAGOCV010000430.1 GCA_017998575.1 Burkholderiaceae bacterium | reverse complement strand
CGGCCGCCGTGCGCCGCTGGCAGGGCGGCCGCATGCCGCTGTCCACCGAACTCGGCGCGGCCGTGGAAGCCGTGCTCGACGGCCCACGCGACAGCCCGGAGCTGCGCGCCCTGTCCCCGCTGCTGGATCTGCAGGCGCGCGAGTCTGCCCTGCCCACGCCGCACACCCTGCTGGTGGAGTCGGTGCGCACGCGCCAGGGCGCCGCGCTGTTCGTCTACCCCTTCGCCGGCCGCACGGTGCACGAGGGCATGGCCGCGCTGTTCGCCCTGCGCTGGGGCCGGCTCTCGCCCCACACCTTCGTGTACGCGGTCAACGACTACGGCTTCGTGCTGAACTCGCCGCAGCGCACACCGGTGGATGCCGGGCTCATCACCCGGCTGCTCACTTCCGATCGCTGGCTGGAAGACCTGCAGGACAGCATGAACCTGACCGAGATGGCGCGCCGCCAGTTCCGCGAGATCGCTCGCGTGGCGGGCATGCTGATGCCTTCGCTTCCCGGCGGCGCGCGGCGCAGCGCGCGGCAACTGCAGGCCTCCAGCGGTCTGCTGTTCGACGTGCTGCAACGCCACGACCCGGCGCACCTGCTGCTGGATCAGGCGGTGCGCGAGGTGTTCGAGGCGCAGTTGGACGTGCAGGCACTCTCGGCCGCGTTCGAGCGCTGCGCAGCGCGCACCATCGACCTGCGGCATCCCCGCACGCTGACCCCGCTCTCGTTCCCGCTGTGGGCGGAAACGGTGCGCGGTGAGCTCAGCACGGAGGACTGGTCGACCCGGGTGCGGCGCGCAGCCGAACAACTCCAGGCGCGCCATGGCTGAGGCCATCGAACTCGTGCTGGCCGGCGAAACCGTGCGCCTGCTCGCCGACCGCGCGCTCTACTGGCCGGCGCGCCAGCGCCTGCTGGTGGCTGACCTGCACCTGGGCAAGGACGACGCGTTCCGCGCCGCCGGCATCGCGCTGCCCACCGGTGGTGCGCGCCGCGACCTGGAGCGCCTCACTGCGCTGATCGAAACATCTGGCGCCGCCTCGCTGTGGCTGCTCGGCGACCTGCTGCACGGACCGCTGGTGGACACCGCCTGGCGCGAGGCCTGGGGGGGTTTCCGCGCGCGGCACGCCGGGCTGGACATGCGACTGATCGAGGGCAACCACGACCGCGCCGCCGCGCGAGCAGCGCTGAACATCGAACACAGCCGCGACCGTGTGGACGACGGTCCGTTCACCTTCGCGCACGCACCCGGCGCGACGCCGGAAGACGGTGGGCGATTCCGGGTCTGCGGCCACCTTCACCCGGTGGTCAGCGTGCCGGGCTTCCGGGGGCGCTTCGCGGCCTTTGCCGTGATCGACCGGCAACTGGTGCTGCCGGCCTTTTCGCTGTTCACAGGCGGCTGGCAGGTGCGGACCGCACAGGCGCGCTACGCCTGCATGGGCACGCAGTTGCTGGACATGGGACCGGTCTGAGCGGGCCATCGTCCTTCCCGGTCGCGCGGGTCCCCAACCACGATTCAGCGGCTCGCCACGATGAACAGCCGAGGAAACGGCAGCAGCACCGTGCCGTCGGCCAGCGCGGGGTAGGCCTGGGCGATGGCGGCGAGGTAGCGGGCCAGAAAGGCAGCTTTCTCGCCATCGTCCAGCGGCGCCAGATAGGGGCGCAGGGCCGAGCCCTTGAACCACTCCACCACCGCCTCGGGACCGCCCGCCAGCGGGTGGAAGTAGGTCGTGCGCCAGACATCGATCGCCGCGCAACGTGGCTTCAGCAACGCGTAATAGAAAGCGGCATCGTGCCGCGCGGGGTGCTGCACACCCGCGATCTTGCTCGCCCACGGCCCCTGCGCCGCGACCTCTCGCGCCAGGCGGTGCGCCGGCTCTTCGAGGTTGTCGGGTGTCTGCACGGCCAGACTGCCACCGGGCGCCAGCCGGCTCACCAGGCGCGGGTACAGCGTGGCGTGGTCGGGCAGCCATTGCAGCGAGGCATTGGCCAGGATCACGTCGAAGGATTCGACCGGGTCCCAGGCGGCGATGTCGCCGAGCTCGAAGTGCGTGCCGGGCAGGCGCTCGCGCGCGGCGACCAGCATGTCGTCAGAGCTGTCCAGGCCGCTCACCCGGGCCTGCGGAAAGCGGTCGGCCAGCACCTCGGTGGAATTGCCGGGGCCGCAGCCGAGGTCGATCGCCACCTGCACGTCCCGCGCCGGCAGGGCCGCCACGAGATCGCGAACCGGGCGCGTGCGCTCCTGTTCAAAGACCGAGTAGGTGCGGGCGGACCAGGTCATCGTTCGAGCTCTCCATGCAGTTGATCGACGCCCATTGTGCTCAGGAAGAACAGCCCCTGCGAGAACCCACCATCGATGCGATATGCCATGAAGCCATAAACAAACTACTTCATAGTCGTTTGGTTATTTGGGCACCCTCCAGACAATGCATTGACGCATTTGAAAAGGAGCCTTCCATGAGCAACACGCTTCGACTTGGCGACACCGCGCCGGACTTCACGCAAGACTCCACCGCAGGCCCCATCCAATTCCACGACTGGGCCGGCGACAGCTGGGTGGTGCTGTTCTCCCACCCTGCCGACTTCACGCCCGTGTGCACCACCGAGCTGGGCAAGACGGCGGCGCTGTCGGGCGAATTCGCCAAGCGCGGCGTCAAGCCCATCGCGGTCAGCGTCGACCCGCTGGACTCGCACGGCCAATGGGTGCTCGACATCAACGAGACCCAGAACACGACCGTGAACTTCCCCATCCTGGCCGATGCGGACAAGAAGGTCGCCACGCTCTACGACATGATCCACCCCAACGCC
>JAGOCV010000429.1 GCA_017998575.1 Burkholderiaceae bacterium | reverse complement strand
TGTCAAGACTGATTCGCTCCAGGGCATTGCGGAAATCGTCTGAATGCGACGGCTGCGCCGCCACGAAAATGGCGCGCAGCATGGAGCACCGTGCAGCAGCCCGCACCAAAGATCATGACTGTTTGCAACAGAACGCACCGCTTCGGTGCAAGAGTGCGGATTCAGACCGCGCAGGTCTTGGGTAAGACTGAAATAGTCAGAATGCGCCGTCGTTGGCTGGGACTGCTCAGTCGGTGATCGAGCCGTTTTCCTCGGCCAGCCGCAGGTACTCCGACAGCAGCCGCACGGGCTGGAAATAGCGATCGCGCATCACAGGTTGCTTGCGCGGCCCGACGATGGACGCCAGATCGGACAGCTTCACATGGCCCAGGCCGGGCATGCCTATTCCTAGGTCGATCAGCCCCCATGCCGTATCGCCATCGGCCGGGTCGAGCGCGGCCAGCAACCAGGTGGCGTGCGCGTCAGGGGTGAACAGTCGCACCGCCGGCATCGGGTCGATGCCCCGATCAGCGGCGCGTGCCGCGCCGACGGCGAGCAGTTGCGCCCGCTGTTCAGCGGTGACGAGCGGCTGGGTCATGGCCCGAATCCCCACGCATCCGATGATGCACGGATACGATTTTCCACCGAAGCGCGGAACCGCCGAAGCGGATGCGTGCTTTGGCGGGAAAGCACGAAGGCGCAAGCCATCGAATCCGTACATGCACGGAAACGCAGAAGCGGAGTAAGCGTCTGGCGATGCCATCTTGAAGAGTGGCATCTGTCGTAGCAGGCTCATGGCGACTAGACCTTCCCATGAGCATGACAACTTCTCCCACCCCAACCGGACCAAGGCGCCCGTTCCAGCGCTACAGCGGGCAGTTCAGAGCCCAGGTGATCGAGGCGTACCGCCAATCCCGCGACACCATCTCCGCTGTGGCGCGCGCCCATGGCATCAAGCCTGATCTTCTGCAGCGCTGGATCAGCGACGCTGGCGTGCGAGATGAGCATGGCACGGATGGCGCTGCACAGAGTGCCTGCATGACAAGCGCCGAGATGCACGGCGCCACAACCTTCCTGCCCATCGCCATCGAGGCGGGCCCGAGCCGCTCGGCGACAAGCATCTGCATCGAGCTGAACATCGCAGGCACGCCCGTCACCGTGCATTGGCCCGTCGACGCGGCGTCCTCCTGCGCGGCCTGGCTGCGCGAGGTGCTGCGGTGATCCGCATCGACGCCGTGTGGCTGGCGGTGCAGCCCATCGATATCCGCGCGGGCGTGGACAGCCTGCTCGCACGCGTGGTGCAGGTCTTCGGTGCGGCCCATGCGCATCACGGCTATCTCTTTGCCAATGTCCGGGCCAACCGCATCAAGCTGGTAGTGCATGACGGCTTCGGCGTCTGGTGCGCCACACGGCGCTTGCACCAGGGCGGCTTCGTGTGGCCGCGCCACGGTGCGGCGGGCACTTCGTCCATCACGCTCACACGCGAGCAGTTCGACGCCCTGGTGCTGGGCTTGCCCTGGCAGCGCCTGGAGCAAATCAAGACGATCACCCGGATGTGAGCGCCGCTGCAGGCACTGCAGTGGCCAGGCACCGGGCAATCGGAGGATGCCCCGATGGTTTGGCGCCAGGGTGCTGCGCACAATGGGTGCATGCCCGATCTGCACGCACTCACCGCTCAGGACCTGCGTGCCCTGGACCCTGAGGCGATGGCCCGGCTGGCCGAACAGATGCTCGCACACATGGCCGAGCAGGCGAGGCAGCTTGGCGAGCGCGATCAGCAGATCGCCCAGCAGGCGCAGGCGCTCAAGTTCAAGGACGCCAGGATCGAGCGCATCACGTTCGAGCTGGCGCGCCTGAAGGCGTGGAAGTTCGCCGCCAGGACCGAGCGCATGAACGCCGAGCAGCGCCAGATGTTCGAGGAGACGCTGGCCGAGGACCAGGCCAGCCTGGAGGCTCAGCTGCAGGCCTTGCAGGGCGAGACAGGCCAGACACCGGAAGCGCAGGCTAGCGAACGGGCGGCGAAGACGCCCCGCCGCCAGATGCTGCCAGCCCACCTGCGGCGCGTGGAGCACCGCCATGAACCCGAGGACACCACCTGCCCGTCGCCCGGTTGCGGCCGGCCCATGGTGCGCATCGGCGAAGACGTCTCGGAGCGGCTGGACATCGTGCCGGCGGAATTCTTCGTGCATCGCCACGTGCGCGGCAAGTGGGCCTGCCGGTGCTGCCAAGTCCTGCTGCAGGAGCCCGTGGCTGCGCAGGTCATCGACAAGGGCATGCCTGCCCCCGGCCTGCTGGCGCACACGGTGGTGGGCCGCTTCGTCGATCACCTGCCGTACTACCGCCAGGAACAGATCAACGCCCGCTCGGGCGTGCACACCCCGCGCGCGACGTTGGCGTCATGGGCAGGGCAGGCCGGCGCCGCGCTTCAACCCCTGTTCGACGCCCACCGGGCCTTCGTGCTCGGCGCGCAGGTGCTGCATGCCGACGAAACGCCCGTGGCGATGCTCGATCCGGGCGCAGGTAAGACCAAGCGGGCGTACATCTGGGCCTATGCCCGTGGGGCCTTCGATGCGATGGCGGGCGTGGTCTACGACTTCTGCCTGAGCCGCGCGGCACGCCATCCCGTGGACTTCCTCAAGGGGTGGTCGGGCACGCTGGTGTGCGACGGCTACGGGGTATACGACAGCGTGATCCGGCTGGAAGACAGGGTCGCCGCCGGATGTGCCGCGCACGCCAGGCGCAAGTTCGACGAACTGGTCAGGCATGGCCAAAGCCCGGTGGCGATGCAAGCCGTGCAGCGCTTCGCGCAGTTCTACAG
>JAGOCV010000428.1 GCA_017998575.1 Burkholderiaceae bacterium | reverse complement strand
CGCCAGCAGCTCGCCGCGGATCTGCGCGGCCGCGCCCACGTCCACGCCCCAGGTGGGCTGCGAGACGATGAGCAGGCGTGGGCGCGCGTCGATCTCACGCCCGACGATGAACTTCTGCAGGTTGCCGCCCGACAGCGATTTGGCCGCCGCCTGCGGCCCGCCCGCCTTCACGTTGAAGCGCGCGATGATGTCGGCCGCCTGCCGCTGCAGCTGGCCGGTGCGGATCCAGCCTCCCCGCCCTACGGCATCGCGCCGCGTGAGCAGCAGGTTGTGCGCCAGGCCCAGCGTGGGCACCGCGCCGCGGCCCAGGCGTTCCTCGGGCACGAAGTTCACGCCCAGCGCGCGGCGGCGCTGCGGGCCCAGGTGGCCGACGGCCTGGCCGAACACCTCGACCATGCCACGCTCGGCCCGCGTGTCCTCGCCCGAGAGCGCGTACAGCAGTTCCTTCTGGCCATTGCCCGAGACGCCCGCGATGCCCACGACCTCGCCCGCGTGCACCTCGAGCGAGAGCGCATCCAGGTCCACGCCGAAAGGCGATTCGCGTGGCAGCGAGAGCGAGCGCACGCGCAGCACGGTCTGCCCGGCTTCGGTGGGCCGGTGCTCCAGCGCCGGTGGCTCGGCGCCGATCATCAGGCGCGAGAGCGAGGCGTTGGTTTCCTCGCGCGGATCGCACACGCCCGTCACCTTTCCGCCGCGCAGCACCGTGCAGGCCGTGCACAGCTCGCGGATCTCGTGCAGCTTGTGGCTGATGTAGAGGATGCTGCAGCCTTCGCTGGCCAACTGCCTGAGCACGACGAACAGCTTCTCGACCGCCTGCGGCGTCAGCACCGAAGTGGGCTCATCGAGGATCAGGAGGCGCGGGTTGGTGAGCAGCGCGCGGATGATCTCCACGCGCTGCATCTCGCCCACCGACAGCGTATGCACCGGCCGGTCGGGATCGATGTCCAGCCCGTACTCGCCAGCCTTGGCGCGCACCCGGCGCGACACCTCGGCGAGCTGGAGCCCGCGGTCGAGGCCCAGCCACACGTTCTCGGCCACCGTCAGCGTGTCGAACAGGCTGAAGTGCTGGAACACCATGCTGATGCCCAGGTGGCGCGCCTCCTGCGGATTGCGGATGTGCACCGGCTGGCCGTCGAAGAGCATCGAGCCCTCGTCGGGCTTGACCGAGCCGTAGATGATCTTCATGAGCGTGGACTTGCCCGCGCCGTTCTCGCCCAGCACCGCGTGGGTCTGGCCGGGCATCACCGTGAGCGACACGTCGCTGTTGGCCACCACGGCGGGATAGCGCTTGGTGATGTTCGCCATGTGCAGGCGCGGGTGTGTCATGCGGTGGTCGTCCTCGTCATTCTTTGTTGTCTTTGCGCAGTTCGGCCGCCACCGACTTCACGCGCTCGCGCAGCCAGCGCGCCGAGCTCGACGCGTGCGTGCGTTCGTGCCACAGCTGGTAGTACATCATGCGCGGGAAAGCCACCGGGCACGGCAGCAACTGCACCGGCAGGCTGGCGGTGAAGCGCTCGCAGTACTGCCGGCCGGTGGTCAGCACGAGCAAGCTCGATGCCACCATGGCCGGGATCAGTCCGAAATGCGGACAGCGTGCGGTGATGTTGCGGGCCAGGCCCAGCTCGGCCAGCAGTTCGTCGATGACGCCGCGCGCGCCGGGGTGCGTTGCGGTGGGCGCGATGTGTTCGGCGGCCAGCCATTCGTCCTGATCCCAGCCGCGCCGCACGGCCGGATGGTCGGCCGCCACCAGCGAAACCACCTCGTCGCCGAAGAGGCGCGCCATGTGCAGGTCGTCGGGCGGCTTGCGCCAGTTGCCGACCACCACGTCCACGCGGCCCTGCGCGAGATGGGCGCGGTAATCGGAATCGGCGGAGAGCGGATGGATCTCGATCTGGCAGGCCGGCGCCTGGGCCTTGATCTGCGCGACCAGGCGCGGCAGGAACAGCGGATCGAGGTAGTCGCTGGCCGCCACGCGGAAGGTGTTGACGGCCGTCTGCGGATCGAAGCCCCGCGCGTCGGCGAACATCACCTCGGCGGCACGGAGAATGCTGGCAGACGGCTCGATCATGCGCAGGCCGGCATCGGTGGGCACCATTCCGGAGCCCGAGCGCACCAGCAGCGGATCGCCGGCCAGTTCCCGCAACCTTTTCAGGGCGGCCGAAACCGCGGGCTGGTACATGCCCAGGCGGATGGCGGCTCGCGAAACGCTGCGTTCTGTCAGCACGGTATGCAAGACCCTGATGAGGTGGAGGTCTATCTTGTCGAAAAGCGACTGGTCTCTCATACCTGCGTGCGCATTCGCGTCATATGCGAAGCCATATGCAATGACCGTAGGTCAGGGACTACCCTCATGTCATGGCGCCCCCCCTGGCGCGTCGATTGCTGCATTCTGATTGTTGTGCCGAACCCACCATGAATACCCGACCCATCCGCTTTGTCCGCCGGGGCGAGCTCGTCACGCTCGGCAATGTATCACCCGACCGCACGCTGCTGGAGGTGCTGCGCGAGGACCTCGGCTGCACCGGCACCAAGGAAGGCTGCGGCGAAGGTGACTGCGGTGCCTGCACCGTCGTGCTGGGCGAGGCCGAGGGCGACCGCGTGTCGTACAAGGCCGTCAACAGCTGCATCCGCATGGCCCATTCGGTGGACGGCCTGGCCGTCTGGACGGTGGAAGACCTGGCGCAGGACGACGGCCGCCTGCACCCGGCCCAGCAGGCCATGGTGGACTGCCACGGCAGCCAGTGCGGCTTCTGCACCCCCGGCTTCGTGATGAGCCTGTTCGGCATGTACAACAACAAGG
>JAGOCV010000134.1 GCA_017998575.1 Burkholderiaceae bacterium | reverse complement strand
CTGCTGGAGCGTGCCGCTCGCGTGAACGCCGACTATGTCGAAGCGTTCACCAAGGGTGAAGTCAAGGGCAAGACCGGTTCGCTGACGGCCCTGCCGATCATCGAAACGCAGGCCGGCGACGTGTCCGCCTTCGTTCCGACCAACGTGATCTCGATCACCGACGGCCAGATCTTCCTGGAAACCAGCCTGTTCAACGCCGGTATCCGCCCCGCCATCAACGCCGGTATCTCGGTGTCGCGCGTCGGCGGTGCTGCCCAGACCAAGCTGATCAAGTCGCTGTCCGGCGGTATCCGTACCGACCTGGCCCAGTACCGTGAGCTGGCCGCTTTCGCGCAGTTCGCCTCCGACCTGGACGCCTCGACCAAGAAGCAGCTCGACCGCGGTGCGCGCGTGACCGAGCTGCTCAAGCAGGCCCAGTACAGCCCGCTGTCCATCAGCCTGATGGGCGCGACGCTGTTCGCCGTGAACAAGGGCTTCCTCGACGACATCGACGTCAAGAAGATGCTGCCCTTCGAACACGGCCTGCATGGTTTCCTGAAGGACAAGTACGCTCCGCTGCTGTCCAAGCTCGAAGCCGACAAGGCGATGGACAAGGATGCCGAGGCCCAGCTGACGGCCGCCATCACCGAGTTCAAGAAGTCGTTCGCCTGATCCGGCGCGACTGAAGGAGTCACCATGGCAACAGGCAAGGAAATCCGCGGCAAGATCAAGAACTTCGAATCGACGAAGAAGATCACCAAGGCCATGGAAATGATTTCCGTGTCCAAGATGCGCAAGGCGCAGGACCGCATGCGTGCGGCCCGCCCCTACGCCGAAAAGGTTCGCGACATTGCCGCCAACCTGGGCCAGGCCAATCCCGAGTACGTGCACGCGTTCATGAAGACCAACGACTCCAAGGTCGTCGGCCTGATCGTCGTGACCACGGACAAGGGGTTGTGCGGTGGCCTGAACACCAACATCCTGCGCGTCGTCACGAACAAGCTGCGCGAGCTGCAGGCCCAGGGTACGAGCGCCGAGGCCGTGGCCATCGGCAGCAAGGGCCTGGGCTTCCTCAACCGCGTGGGCGCGAAGGTGGTCTCGCACGTCACCCAGCTGGGCGACAAGCCGCATCTGGACAAGCTGATCGGCCCCGTGAAGGTGCTGCTCGACGCGTATGTGCGTGGCGAGGTGAGCGCCGTGTACGTCTGCTACACGAAGTTCATCAACACCATGCGCCAGGAGCCGGTGATGCAGCAACTGCTGCCGCTGTCGCAGGCGCAACTGGAAGCCGAGGCCAAGGAATCGGGCGCATCGAGCTGGGACTACATCTACGAACCCGACGCACAGGCGGTCATCGACGACCTGCTGCTTCGCTACGTGGAAGCGCTGGTGTTCCAGGCCGTGGCCGAGAACATGGCGTCCGAGCAGGCCGCGCGCATGGTGGCCATGAAGGCCGCGACCGACAACGCAGGCAACGTGATCTCCGAACTCAAGCTGGTCTACAACAAGACCCGCCAGGCGGCCATCACCAAGGAACTGTCCGAGATCGTGTCCGGCGCCGCCGCCATCAGCGGTTGAGCTGAACCCCAGAATCAAATTTATTGGAGCAAAACATGGCTCAAGTTCAAGGAAAAATCGTTCAGTGCATCGGCGCCGTGGTCGACGTGGAATTCCCGCGCGACCAGATGCCCAAGGTGTACGACGCCCTCAAGCTCGACGGCTCGTCGCTGACACTGGAAGTCCAGCAGCAGCTGGGTGACGGCATCGTGCGTACCATCGCGCTGGGCTCGTCCGACGGCCTGCGCCGCGGCATCATGGTGTCCAACACCGGCAACCCGATCACCGTGCCCGTGGGCAAGGCCACGCTGGGCCGCATCATGGACGTTCTGGGCGCGCCGATCGACGAGCGCGGCCCCGTGAGCCAGGAGCTCACCGCCTCCATCCACCGCAAGGCCCCGGCCTACGACGAGCTGTCGCCCTCGCAGGAACTGCTCGAAACCGGCATCAAGGTGATCGACCTGGTGTGCCCGTTCGCCAAGGGCGGCAAGGTGGGCCTGTTCGGTGGCGCCGGCGTCGGCAAGACCGTGAACATGATGGAACTCATCAACAACATCGCCAAGGCCCACTCGGGTCTGTCGGTGTTCGCCGGTGTGGGTGAACGTACCCGTGAAGGCAACGACTTCTATCACGAGATGGCCGATTCGGGCGTCGTGAATCTGGAGAACCTGGGCGAGTCCAAGGTCGCCATGGTCTACGGCCAGATGAACGAACCTCCGGGCAACCGTCTGCGCGTGGCCCTGACCGGCCTGACCATCGCCGAGTCGTTCCGCGACGAAGGCCGTGACGTGCTGTTCTTCGTGGACAACATCTATCGCTACACGCTGGCCGGTACCGAAGTGTCCGCGCTGCTGGGCCGTATGCCTTCCGCCGTGGGCTACCAGCCGACGCTGGCCGAGGAAATGGGCCGCCTGCAAGAGCGCATCACGTCGACCAAGGTCGGCTCGATCACCTCGATCCAGGCCGTGTACGTGCCGGCCGATGACTTGACCGACCCGTCGCCCGCCACCACCTTCGCCCACTTGGACTCGACCGTGGTGCTGTCGCGTGACATCGCCTCGCTGGGTATCTACCCCGCGGTCGACCCGCTCGACTCGACCAGCCGCCAGCTGTCGCCCGACGTCGTGGGCCAGGACCACTACGAAACCGCCCGCGCCGTGCAAGGCACGCTGCAGCGCTACAAGGAACTGCGCGACATCATCGCCATCCTGGGCATGGACGAACTGTCGCCCGACGACAAGCTGATCGTGGCCCGCGCCCGCAAGATGCAGCGTTTCCTGTCGCAGCCGTTCCACGTGGCCGAAGTGTTCACGGGCTCGCCCGGCAAGTACGTGCCCCTGGCCGAAACCATCCGTGGCTTCAAGATGATCACGGCCGGCGAATGCGACCACCTGCCCGAGCAGGCGTTCTACATGGTCGGCACCATCGACGAAGCCTTCGAAAAGGCGAAAAAGATGGCCTGAGCGGCGCATACGGGCGTGCCGCGTCGTTGTCGTGCTCGCCGTACGCGAGTGGGGCTGTGCGCGACGCCTCGCGGCACACCCGTCTGCTGGCTCATCCCAACTTTTTCAACTGAGGAACATATATGGCCAACACCATTCAGGTTGAAGTCGTCAGCGCCGAAGAGTCGATCTTCTCGGGGCCGGCGAAATTCGTGGCCCTGCCGGGTGAAGCCGGCGAGCTGGGTATCTACCCGCGCCACACGCCGCTGATCACCCGCATCCGCCCGGGTTCGGTGCGAATCGAACGCGCCGACGGCGGCGAGGAATTCGTGTTCGTCGCCGGTGGCATTCTCGAAGTGCAACCCGACTGCGTCACCGTGCTGTCCGACACCGCGATCCGCGGCAAGGATCTGGACGAGGAGAAGGCCAACGAATCGCGGGCTGCCGCCGAGGAAGCCGTCAAGAACGCCAAGAGCGAACTCGACCTCGCGCGTGCGCAATCCGAACTCGCCGTCATGGCGGCGCAGATCGCGGCGCTGCGCAAGTACCGCGACAAGAAATAACGGGCGCCCCACGAAGCGCAGCACAAAGGGCCGCCTTCGGGCGGCCCTTTTCTTTGGGGGCGACGCCATCGCCCGCATGTTGCCGGGCGCAGCGGCCAGACGCGTGCGCTGCGCCGATCAGTGCGCAGCGCCCGGTAGCGTCGCGAGCGGCGGCACGTCGAAAGCACGCATGCGCGGCGCGTCGCCCTGCGTCCAGCGTTCGATCTCCACCAGCGCCGACAGCGCACCGGGCCCCTGCGTGAGGCGGGATGTGCCACGGTCGCGCGTGAGCACGTTCGGATTGCCGTGGCGTTCGAGCGCCGCGTCGTCGGCGTCGAACCAGGCCCCGGTGGGCAGCACGACCACGCCCTCGCTCACGTCGGCATCCAGCAAGGTCACCGCCAGGCAGCTGCCGCGCGCGTTGAAGACGCGCACCAGCATGTCGTCGCCGATGCCGCGCCGAGCAGCCTCGGCCGGATGCAGGCGCAGCACCTGGCGGCTGTGCCGCTTGCCGGCCAGCGACTGGCTGCCCGCATCGAGCTGCGAATGCAGCTTGTCGGGCGGCTGCGAGCTGATGAGATGCAGCGGCCACTGGCGCGCGGCCTCGGCGCCGAGCCATTCGTCGGGCGCCAGCCAGGCGGGGTGGGGCGGACAGTCGTCGTAGCCAAAGCCGCCGATGGTCGACGAGTAGAGCTCGATGCGGCCGCTCGGCGTCTTCAGCGGATGCGCCTGGGGGTCGATGCGGAAGTCGGCCATCAGCACGAAGGGGCGCGCCGGCTCGGGCAGCATCACGTGCCCCTCGGACCAGAAGCGCTCGAATGCCGGTGCATCGAAGCCGGCGTCGCGCCAGCGCGTGGCCATGCCGTCGTAGATGTGGCGGATCCAGGCCATCTCGTCGCGGCCTGCGGTGAAGGCGTGCTCCTGTCCGGCGCGGGCTGCCAGCTCGCGGTAGATGTCGAAGTCGTTGCGGCTCTCGAACTGCGGTGCCAGCGCCTGGTGCATGGCCAGCACGAAGCGGTCGCGCGACGAGCCGCCGATGTCGTTGCGCTCCAGCGTGGTGGTGGCCGGCAGCACGATGTCGGCGCGCCGGGCCGTGGGCGTCCACCAGCTCTCGTGCACGACGATGGTTTCGGGCCGGGCCCAGGCGCGCACCAGGCGATTGAGATCCTGGTGGTGATGGAACGGGTTGCCGCCGGCCCAGTAGACCAGCCGCGTGTCGGGATAGGTGGCGTGGCGGCCGTTGAATTCGTAAGGCTCTCCGGGATGCAGCAGCATGTCGGCGATGCGCGCGACGGGGATGCTGCTCTTCGCCGGGTTGGGCCCGGCGCCCATCTCGGGCGCCGGCACGTCGGGCCGGGGCGTGGCCACGCCGTTGATCGAGCCATGGCCGAAGGCGAAGCCCGCGCCCGGCAGGCCGATCTGCCCGAGCATGGAGGCCAGCGCGATGCTGGCCCAGTAAGGCTGCTCGCCCCGGTGGGCGCGCTGCAGCGACCAGGTGCAGTTGACCAGCGTGCGCCGCGTGACCGCCCGGCGCGCCAGTGACCGGATGCGATCGGCCGGCACGCCGCAGATCGCCGCGGCCCACGCGGCCGTCTTGGCCTGGCCGTCGTCCTTGCCCGCGAGGTAGTCGGCGAACGCGCCGAAACCCTCGCAGCACCGGGAGAGGAAGTCGGCGTCGTGCAGGTTCTCGGACCACAGCGTGTGGGCCATGCCCAGCATCATGGCCGTGTCGGTGTTGGGGCGGATCGGGATCCACTCGGCGCGCAGGCCCTCGGGGATGTCGCCGCGCGTCGGGCTGATCACCACGAACTCGATGTCGCTGTGGCGCGCGCGTTCGATCCAGGCGCTGGTGCTGTGCTCGCCCGCGCCGCCCGAGGTGATCTGCGCGTTGCGCAGCGGGATGCCGCCGAAGGCGATGAACAGCTGGTTGTGCGCGAGCAGACTCTGCCAGTCGGTCACGCGGCCGGTCACGGGTGCGTAGCTGCCGATGATGTGCGGCAGCAGGAACTGCGCCGCGCCCCAGCTGTAGTTGCCGGCCTGCGTGGTGCAGCCGCCCGTGGCGTGCAGGAAGCGGTGCGTGAGCGTGCGCGCGTGATGCAGCCGCCCGGCCGACGACCAGCCATACGAGCCGCCGAAGACGGCGCTGTCGCCATGTTCCGCGCGCACGCGCGCGAGCTCGTCCGACACCAGCGCAAGCGCCACGTCCCAGCTCACCTCGACAAAATCCTCGCGCCCGCGTGCCGTGCGGTCGCTGCCCAGGCGTTGCGCGAGCCAGCCCGCACGCACGGCGGGACGGCGGATGCGCAGGTCGGAATGCACCATGCCCGGCATCGACTGCAGGATGGGCGAGGGCGCGGGGTCGTGCGCAAAAGGCTCGCAGGCGGTCAGGCGGCCACCTTCCACCACGGCGGTGAAGGCGCCCCAGTGGGACAACGAGGGAAAGCGCGAAATCGGCGAGGTCATGGTGTCGGCGCGGGGCGGTGTCCGGCCCCGGAATTCAGGCGTAGTCGAGCGGCAACGCCGTCGTGTATTTGATCTCTTCCATCGCGAAGCTCGAACTCACGTCGAACAGTTCGGCGACCTGGATCAGCTTCTTGTAGACGCGGTCGAACCCCGCGATGTCGGGCACCACCACCTTGATGAGGTAGTCGGTGTTGCCGCTCATGCGATAGAACTCGGTCACCTCGGGCATGTCGCGCACGCCGGCGGCGAACTTGCGCAGCCACGCCAGGTCGTGGTGGCTGGTGCGAACCGACACGAACACCGTCACGCCCAGGCCGATCTTCTTGCTGTCGAGCAGGCACACCTGCTGGCGGATGTAGCCCTCTTCGGTCAGTCGCTGGATGCGCTTCCAGCAGGCCGTCACCGACAGGCTCACGCGCTCGGCGATCTCGCTCGTCGAGAGCCGGGCGTCGGCCTGCAGCAGGTCGAGGATACGTTGGTCTTTGCGGTCCATGGTGTGGTTCGTCGATTGTGGAAACGGAAGTGGTGAAAAATTTTCTCTTTTCCCGGGCCGCAATGCCCAACAACGAAAAATATGACACCGGCATGAATCCTAGACTGCCTCCAGACACAACGCGCCGCAAGGCGCCATCCTGGAGCCGTCAAGACAATGCAAGAGAACACCCAACTGGTCACCGCCGGACGTCATCCCGAGCGGTTCGGTGGCGTGGTGAACACCCCCATCTTCCGCGGATCGACGATCCTTGCCGGGTCGATGGACGAGTGGGAACGCATGAAGCGTGCCCGTGCCGCCGACGAATTCGGCGCCACCACCTATGGCCGCTACGGCGCGGCCACCCACCATGCGTTGCAGGAGGCCGTCGCGCAGATCGAGGGTGGCTACCGCTCGCTGGTCTACCCCTCGGGCCTGGCGGCCATCTCCACCGCGCTGACCGCGCTGCTGGCGACAGGCGACCACGTGCTGGTGCCCGACAGCGCCTACTCGCCCACGCGCAGCTTCCTCAAGAACGTGCTCTCGCGCTACGGCGTCGAAGTGGATGTGTACGACCCGCTGCTCGGCGATGGCATCGACGCGCTGATGAAACCCAACACCCGCGTGGTCTTCGTCGAGTCGCCGGGCTCGGAGACCTTCGAGATCCAGGACATCCCCGCCATAGCCGCCGTGGCGCATGCGCGCGGCGCGCTGGTGGTGATGGACAACACGTGGGGCACGCCGCTGTTCTTCAAGCCCTTCAAGCATGGCGTGGACGTGTCGATCCAGGCTGCCACCAAGTACATCGTCGGCCATTCCGACGCACTGATGGGCATCGTCACCTGCACGCGCGAAGTCTGGCCGAAGATCAAGGCCACCTCGTCCGACATGGGCCAGACCACCAGCCCCGACGACATCTACCTGGCGCTGCGCGGCCTGCGCACGATGGGCGTGCGGCTGGCCCGCCACCACGAATCGGGCCTGGCGGTGGCGTCGTGGCTGGAACGGCGTGCCGACGTCGAAGCCGTGCTGCACCCCGGCCTGCCTTCACACCCGGGCCACGCGCTCTGGAAGCGCGATTTCACGGGCGCCTGCGGCCTGTTCACCGTGGTGCTGCGCACGGTGTCGGTCCCGGCCATGCATGCCTTCGTCGATGCGCTGGAGCATTTCGGCATCGGCGTGTCCTGGGGCGGCTACGAAAGCCTGGTGATTCCTTTCACGCCCGGCGCCTCGCACACCGGCGCGCGCTGGCCCTGGAAGGGGCTGGCACTGCGCTTGCATGTGGGCCTGGAAGACGTGCCGGATCTGCTGGCCGATCTCGAACGCGGCTTCGCCGCGCTGCAGGCGGCCGAGCGCAGCGCAGCTGCCCCCGCCAAACACCCTGTCGCGGCATAAGCTTCCAAGAACTCTGACTGAAGGGCGCGCCCGTCTGCGCCTAACATACGTCCCCCTCTCGCGAAACACTGCAACCCGGAACAACAGACATGAGCAAGATGAAAATCGAAGGATCCTTCGTGGCGCTGATCACGCCGTTCAACCAGGACGGCAGCCCCGACTTCGGCGCCTTCCGCGAATTGCTCAAGTTCCAGGAAGACAACGGCACCAGCGCCGTGCTGATCATGGGCTCCACAGGCGAAGTCTCGATGCTCTCGCAGCAGGAGCGCCAGACCATCATCGCCGAGACGGCCAAGATGAAGACCGGCAAGATGAAGCTGTTCTACGGCTGCACCGGCAACAACACCGAGACGACCAAGGACTACCTGCGCTTCGCCAGGGCCAACGGTGCCGACGGCGCCATCCTGGCCGCGCCGGCCTACATCTGCGGCGCCGAGTCCGACCTGGAGGAATACTTCCTCGAAGTGGCCGACGCCACCGACCTGCCGCTGGGCCTCTACAACAACCCGCCGCGCGTGAAGACCGATCTGCACTGGGACCACCTGCTGCGCATCTTCAAGCACCCCAACTACGTGGTGCTCAAGGAATCGACCACGCGCGTAGGCCAGGTGGCGCAGGTGCTGCGCGCACGTCCCGACGTCGCGGTGATGTGCTGCGATTCGCCCAACCTCGGCCTCGTGGTGCCCACCATGAGCCTGGGCGGCCACGGCACGGCCAACATGACCGGCAACATCGCGCCGGCCGAACTCGCCACCATCTCCAGGCCCTGGACCAGCCCGGAAGTGTCGGTGAGCTTCCGCGAGGCCTACCTGCACAACCTGCAGCTGCTGCACTACTCGTACTCGGCCATCAACCCGGTGGCGATCAAGTCGCTCATGAAGGCCGTGGGCCTGCCCGCGGGCAACCTGCGCAAGCCGCTCAAGGGGCTTGAAGGCGAGGCGCTCAACAAGGGCCTGCGCGTGGTCAAGGAACTGGGCCTGGACAAGAAGTACGGCTGGAGCTCGCCCGAGCTCAAGGCCGCCTGATCCGCACGCCAGGAACCGCTGCACATGGATCTCGGCATCGCCGGCCGCAAGGCCCTCGTCTTCGGCGCCAGCAAGGGCATGGGGCGCGCCTGCGCGCAGCGCCTGTCGGCCGAGGGCGTCGACGTGACCATCGCCGCGCGCACCGAGGCCACGCTGGCCCAGGCCGCGAAGGAAATCTCCGAAGCCACCGGCAACACCGTGCGCTACGTGGTGGCCGACATCACCCGGGACGAAGGCCGCGACGCGGCGCTGGCCGCCGTGCCTGCGCCCGACATCCTGATCAACAACGCCGACGGCGCGCCGCCGGGCGACTTCCGCGACTGGTCGCCCGCCGACTGGCACCGCGCCATCGACCTGATGATGGTCGGTCCGATCGAGATGATGCGCCGCACCGTGGACGGCATGATGGAACGCCGCTGGGGCCGCATCGTCAACATCGTCTCGCGCAGCGTGAAGACGCCGCAGCTGGAGCTGGGCCTGTCCAACGGCGCACGATCGGGCCTGGTGGGCTTCTCGGCCGGGCTGGCACGCCAGACGGTGCGCCACGGCGTCACCGTCAACAACCTGCTGCCCGGTGTGTTCGCCACCGACGCGCAGCGCGACCACATCCGCGGCATGCTGCACACCACCGGCAAATCGTTCGAGGAGCTGTGGGAAGAGCGCGGCGCGAAGTCGGTGGCCGGCCGCTATGGCGAGGCCGACGAGTTCGGCGCGCTGTGCGCCTTCATCTGCTCGGCCCACGCAGGCTACATCTGCGGGCAGAACATCCTGATCGACGGCGCGGGCTACCCGGGCACGTACTGATCACTGCGCCACGCGCATCGCATCCATCACGCACAAGAACAAGGGGGCAAGAAACGTGCATCCATTTCAACCGCTCAACGGGGAAACCATGAACAACACTTCTCGCCTTTCCGATTCTTCCTCCTCGGCGCGGTTCACGCGCCGCGCGATCTCCGCCATGGCCGCCCTGGCTGCGGCTGCCGCCGCCACTGCCCTCGTGCCGCTGGCCGCCCACGCGGAGGACGCGGCGTCCTATCCGTCCAAGACGATCACCATCGTGGTGCCGCACGCACCCGGTGGCGCGGTGGACGGCGTGGCCCGCACCTTCGCCCAGGCATTGTCCGAAGACCTCAAGCAGTCCGTCGTGGTGGACAACCGCCCGGGCGCCTCGGGCCTGGTGGGCGCGGGCACGGTGGCGCGTGCGCCGGCCGACGGCTACACGCTCTACATCAATGCGTCGATCCACAACATCAACCCGCTGCTGTACAAGAAGACCATCAAGTTCGACGCGATCAAGGACTTCAC
>JAGOCV010000133.1 GCA_017998575.1 Burkholderiaceae bacterium | reverse complement strand
GTCGACTGCCACGATGCCCCACGCAGGTGTGGGATGCGGCCTACAACAGCCCGGCTTACAACCGGTGATGCTGCTGGAGGGTGGCGCTATACTGCCTGCTCACAGCGCCGATTTGCTCCAGCTTGCGGGCGCTCAACAAGTACAGCTAAAGACGGCAGCCTGACCCGGCCTCGTTTTTGGCGAGTCCGGGTTTTTTCATGTTCGTGACGCCCCAGTCCATGCATTTCGAGGCTCCGCTGCTGTTGCAGAGCGGCGCCTCGATCCGTGACTACACGCTGGCCTACGAGACGTACGGCACGCTCAACTCCGAGCGCTCCAACGCCGTCCTCATCTGCCATGCGCTCAATGCTTCCCACCACGTGGCGGGCAGCTACGAAGGCCAGCCCCGCAGCGAAGGCTGGTGGGACAACATGATCGGCCCCGGCAAGCCCGTCGACACCGACCGTTTCTTCGTCATCGGCATCAACAACCTGGGCTCGTGCTTCGGCTCCACCGGCCCTATGCATGTCCATCCCGGGACGGGCCGCATCTATGGCGCCGATTTCCCGGTCGTGACAGTAGAGGACTGGGTGGACGCGCAGGCCCGCCTGCTCGATGCGCTGGGCATCGAACGGCTCGCTGCCGTGATGGGCGGCAGCCTGGGCGGCATGCAGGCGCTGTCGTGGACGCTGCGGCACCCCGAGCGCGTCGCGCATGCGGTCGTGATCGCCAGCGCTCCCAACCTGAACGCAGAAAACATCGCCTTCAACGAAGTGGCCCGGCGTGCCATCGTCACCGACCCTGACTTCCATGGCGGTCACTTCTACGAGCACGGCACGGTGCCGGGACGCGGGCTGCGTATCGCACGCATGATCGGCCACATCACCTACCTGTCCGACGATGTGATGAACGAGAAGTTCGGTCGGCAGTTGCGCGAGGGCATCGACCTGAAATACTCCACGCAGGACATCGAGTTCCAGATCGAAAGCTACCTTCGCTATCAGGGCGACAAGTTCAGCGAGTACTTCGACGCCAACACCTACCTGCTGATCACGCGCGCGCTCGACTACTTCGACCCGGCGCGCGCATTCGAGGGCAATCTGGCGCGGGCCCTGGCGGTGGCCAGCGCGAAGTTCCTTCTGGTGAGCTTCAGCACCGACTGGCGCTTCTCGCCCGCACGCAGCCGCGAGATCGTGCGCGCCCTGCTGGAGAACCGCCGCGACGTCAGCTACGCCGAGATCGATGCGCCGCACGGGCACGACGCGTTCCTGCTCGACGATGCGCGCTACCTCAACGTGGTGCGGGCCTACTTCGAGCGCATCTCGCTGGGCCTCGCGGGGAGCCGGGCATGAGCCAGCACGACACTCTGGAAATCATCGCGCGGCTGGTGCCGCCGGGCTCGCGCGTGCTGGATCTGGGCTGTGGCGACGGTGCGCTGCTGGCACACCTGCAGGCCACGCGCGGCTGCACCGGCTACGGTATCGAGATCGCCGACGACAACGTGCTGGCCTGCGTCAAGCGCGGCGTCGACGTCATCCAGCTCAACCTCGAAGACGGCCTGTCGCTGTTCGGCGATGCCACGTTCGACGTGGTGCTGCAGATCAACACGCTGCAGCACCTGCGCAATGCGGAAACCATGCTGCGTGAGACGGCGCGCGTGGGCCGCACCGGCATCGTCGCGTTCCCCAACTTCGGTTACTGGGCCAACCGGGCCAGCGTGCTGCGCGGTCGCATGCCGGTGACCAAGACGCTGCCCTACCAGTGGTATGACACGCCCAATATCCGCGTGGGCACGTATGCCGATTTCGAGGTGCTGGCGCTGCGCAACGGCCTGCGGCTCGAAGACGGGTTCGGCGTGCACGAAGGGCGCGAGCGGCGCTTCGCGGCCAACCTGCTGGCCACCACCGCAGTCTTCAAGTTCAGCCGCTGAGGGCGCACGCTCGGCGGGGCCGAACCGACGCCAGGCCGCATGGGTACTTGTTTCGGGGATGGTCAAGGGCCGGGCCGTATGGTGCAATGTCGGGCTCCAGACAGGCTTCGCACCATGAACGCACGTGTACCTCCAGACGCGCTTGTCCCGCAGCAGGCACTGGCCGATGCCAGCGCGCAGTGGGACGGCGACATCCTGCGCCAGCTCACCGACTACATCCGCATTCCGGCCAAGTCGCCCCTGTTCGACGGCGACTGGCAGGCCCACGGCCACATCGACACCGTGCTGCGCAACGCCGCGCAGTGGGTGCAGGAGCAGAAGGTGGCGGGCCTGCGGCTCGAAGTCGTGCGCCTGCCGGACCGCACACCCGTGCTGTTCTTCGAGATCGATGCCACGCTGGCCGGCGCCCGGCAAACCGTGCTGATGTACGGCCACCTCGACAAGCAGCCCGAGTTCACCGGATGGCGCAACGATCTCGGCCCCTGGACGCCCAAGTACGAGGACGGCAAGCTCTATGGTCGCGGTGGTGCCGACGACGGCTATGCGGTGTACGCCAGCATCGCTGCCGTCCAGGCCCTCAAGAAGCAGGGTGTGCCGCATCCGCGCATCGTCGGGCTGATCGAGACCTGCGAGGAGTCGGGCTCGCGCGACCTGTTGCCGTATGTCGACGCCCTGCGGTCCCGGCTCGGCGACGTCGGCCTCGTGGTCTGCCTGGATTCGGGCGCCGGCAACTACGACCAGCTCTGGCTCACCACCAGCCTGCGCGGCATGGCCAGCGGCATGCTGAAGGTGGAGGTGCTCACCGAGGGCGTGCACTCGGGCGACGCCTCCGGCCTCGTGCCGTCGAGCTTCCGCATCATGCGGCAGGTGCTCGACCGCCTCGAAGACAGCGCCACCGGCCGTCTGCTGCCCGCCAGCTTCCACTGCGACGTTCCGGCCGACCGGCTGGCGCAGGCGCGTGCCACGGCCGAGATCCTGGGCGACGAGATCTACAAGCGCTTCCCGTGGGCGCACTACGACTGCGGCGGCGCCACCACCTTCGCGCTGCCCACCACCACCGACCCGGTACAGGCGCTGCTCAACCGCACCTGGGCCCCCACGCTCAGCGTGACCGGCGCCGACGGTTTTCCGGCGCTGCAGGACGCGGGCAACGTGCTGCGGCCCTACACCGCGTTCAAGCTGTCGCTGCGCCTGCCGCCGCTGGTGGATGCCGCCGCTGCCGTGCAGGAGCTCAAGGCCCTGCTCGAGGACAACGCGCCCTACCAGGCGCGTGTGACCTTCGAGGCGGCCGGCGCGGCAACGGGGTGGAATGCGCCCGCGACGACGCCCTGGTTCGAGCACGCCCTGCACGCCGCCAGCCAGGCGCAGTTCGGCGCCTCGTGCGGCTACATCGGCCAGGGCGGCACGATCCCGCTCATGAACATGTTGAGCGAGGGCTTCCCGCGCGCGCAGATGATGGTCTGCGGCGTACTGGGTCCGCGCAGCAACGCACACGGACCCAACGAGTTCCTGCACGTTCCCTACGCCAAGCGGCTCACTGCCGCCGTGGCGCAGGTGATCGCCAGCATGCCGGCCGACCCCGCCGCGCCGGGTGCCCAGGACACGGGCCGCGCGTGACCAGACTTTCCACCTTCACCGCGCTCGACGGCGAGAACCTCGCCGTGCAGGACTGGCCGCTGGGCGAAGGCGAGCGCCTGCGCGGCGTCGTGGTGCTGGTGCACGGGCTGGGCGAATACGTGGGCCGTTACCACGCGCTGGCCACGCGGCTCAACGAATGGGGTTTCGCCGTGCGGGGCTACGACCAGTACGGCCATGGCGATTCGGGCGGCGCGCGTGGCGCCCTGCCCTCGCCGACGCGGCTGCTGGAAGACCTCGCCGACGTGATCGACAGCACGCGCCGGCGTATGCGCCACGGCCTGCCGCTGATCCTGCTGGGCCACAGCATGGGCGGCCTGGTCGCGGGGCGCTTCGTGTCTTTGCGCGTGCGGCCGATCGACGGGCTCGTGATGTCGTCACCCGCGCTCGATGCCGGGCTGGGGGCGCTGCAGCGGCTGCTGGTGGCCGTGCTGCCGCGTATCGCCCCCGACTTGCGCATGGGCAACGGCCTGCAGGCGCAGTATCTCTCGCATGACACTTCCGTGGTCGAGGCCTACCTGGCCGATCCGCTGTGCCACGACCGGATCAGCGCGCGGCTGGCTGCCTTCATTGCCGCGGCCGGACCGGCCACCCTCGCCCGGGCATCGCAATGGCGCGTGCCGACATTGCTGATGTACGCGGGCGACGACCGGCTGCTGGATCCGGCGGGCAGCCGCGCTTTTGCCCAGGCTGCGCCGCGCGAACTCGTGACGTCGCGCTGCTTCGAAAACCTCTATCACGAGATCTTCAACGAAGCCGACAACGGCGCGGTATTCGCCACCCTCAAGGACTGGCTCGATACGCGTTTCTGACGGCGCGGCGACGGCGGTCAGCCCGCCAGCGCCGCCACCACGGCAATGGCCGCGGTCTCGGATCTCAGCACCCGGGCACCCAGCGACAGCGGCTCGAACCCCCGGGCCATGGCCTGGGCTTCTTCGGACGGCGACAGGCCGCCTTCGGGACCGCTCAGGCACAGCAGGCCATCGGCGCGCGCTTGCCAGGCCTGCAGTCCGGCGTCAGGTGCCGCCTGCAGCGACAGCACCGCCTTCGCTCCGGCCGATGCAAGGCTGCCCAGCCAGCGGCCGAAGTCCACGGGCGCATGTATCGTCGGCACGCGGTTGCGGCCGCACTGCTCGCACGCCGACTGCGCGATCGCCAGCCAGTGTTGCTGCTTGCGCCCGGCGCGCTCGCCCGACAGGCGCACCACACTGTGGGCCGTCTGCAGGGGCTGGATGCTGGCCACGCCGAGCTCGGTGGCTTTTTCCACCAGCCAGTCCATGCGTTCGTTGGCCGGCATGCCGACGGCCAGGTGGATCGCCCGTGAAGCCTCGCGTTCGAGGGGTGCGTGGTCCTGCACGCGGACGGTGACGTCGCTTCGGCCCATGCGCTCGACGGTGGCCGACCATTCGCCGCCCGTGCCGTCGAACAGCGTGATCGAATCGCCCGGCTGCAGGCGCAGCACCTGGACGTGGCGGGCCGCGGGTGCGGGAAGGTCGAACGTGGCCCCCTGCGCCAGCGTCACCGGACAGAAGAAGCGAGGCATGACGGCCAGGGCGTGGTTTTCAGACGCGGCCGAAGGCCCAGCCGCTGCCGGCCTGCGTGCCCTCGACGTCGTCCACCAGCCGCAACAGCGGTGCCAGCTCGCGGTAGCGTCCGGTGGTAGCACGGATGTAGCCAATGAAGCGCGGCGCATCGGCCAGATACTTCGGCTTGCCATCGCGCAGCGTGAGTCGAGCGAAGATGCCGGCCACCTTCAGATGGCGCTGCAGGCCCATCCATTCGACGCCGCGGTAGAAGGCGCCGAAGTCTTCGCCCCAGCCACCGGGACTGTCGGGTGTGAGCAGGCCGGCCGCGCGGGCCTGTTCCCAGTAGCGCACGGTGATGTCGAGCACGAACTCCTCGTCCCAGCTCAGGAAGGCATCGCGCATCAGGCTGGCGATGTCGTAGGTGATGGGGCCGTACACCGCATCCTGGAAATCGAGCACGCCCAGCGCGCCGGCGGCCTCGGACGGATGGGCCATCAGGTTGCGGGGCATGAAGTCGCGGTGAACGAACACGGTGGGCGCAGCCAGGTTGTTCTGCACGATCAGGTCGAAGCTGCGCTGCAGCACCGCGGATTGCGCATCGGTCAGCTCGATGCCGCGATGGCGGGCTACGTACCATTCGGGGAACAGGGCCAGCTCGCGTCGCAGCAGCGCCTCGTCGTAGGGCGGCAGAACGCCTGGCCGCGACGCCAGCTGCCACTGGATCAGCGCATCGATGGCGCGCTGGTAGAGCGCCAGGTTGGCACTGGCGTGCGCGCTGTCGATCATATCCATCATGGTGCGCTGCCCCAGGTCGGTCAGCAGCATGAAACCCAGCGGTTCGTCCCAGGCCAGCACCTGCGGAGCCCGCAGGCCAGCGTTGTTGAGCAGTGCCGCGATGCGCACGAACGGCTCGCAATTCTCGCGCTCGGGCGGAGCGTCCATCACGATCAGGCTGCTGTCGCCGCCGGCCGTGTCCACGCGCAGGTAGCGGCGGAAACTGGCGTCGGCCGAGGCGATGCGCAGGGTGGCCGGTACGAGGCCGTGCAGGGGTGCGATGGCGGCGAGCCAGGCATCGAAGGCCGCGCCCCGCGCGGGATCGGCCCAGGTGACGGGCGTCGTAGGGTCAGGCGCGCGGCCGTTGGAGTCGCTCATGGATAATCCGATTCTACAAATCCGTCACGGCCCCCGAGCGGACGGCCCGCGACGGTGCGGCGCCTTGCGCGAGGCCGGCGCTATGCTCTCGAGCCTGTCCATGTCTGCCCTGCCGAATCCCCTGCCCCAGCTTTGCCGTCCGGCCAGCCGCTTCGTGCCGGCGCCGGTGGCATGGGCGGCCGCGATTTTGTTGCAGGCCGCGCCGGCCTGGGCACAGGGCGCGGACGCGCTGCCTGCGCTGCAGCTCAAGCGCAGCCCGATGCTGGCCGAGGAGATCGACCCGGTTTACCGCTCGCAGCAGCCCAGCTTCGTCAGTGCCGATCGTCTCGGTGGGCGGACCAATCTCGAGACCACGCTCGAAGGCAATGCCGAACTCCGGCGCGGCGACATGGTCGTGCGCGCCGACCGCATCGAGTACTACCAGCCCGACGATCAGGTAACGGCGCGCGGCAACATCCGCATCAACAAAGCCGGCAATGTTTACGAGGGGCCGGAGTTGCAACTCAAGGTCGAGACCTTCGAGGGCTTCTTCCTGCAGCCGCGCTACCAGCTGCTGCGCAACCAGGCCCATGGCGAAGCGAGCCGCATCGACTTCCTGGACGAACAGCGCTCCATCATCAGCGACGCCACCTACACCACCTGTCTGCGCGAGCCGGGCCCCGACTGGATGCCCGACTGGATCCTGCGCGCCAGCCGCATCAGCCTGGACGCCGAGGAAGAGGTGGGCCGCGCCGAGGGCGCCGTGCTGTCGTTCAAGGGCGTGCCCATCCTGCCCGTGCCCAGCATCAGCTTCCCGATGAGCGACAAGCGCAAGTCGGGCGTGTTGCCGCCCACCATCGGACTCGACAGCGTCAACGGGCTGGATCTCACGCTGCCTTACTACTGGAACATCGCGCCCAACCGCGATGCCACGATCTACCCGACCGTGATGTCTCGCCGCGGCGTCAACCTCGGCGGCGAATTCCGCTACCTCGAAACCGACTACCGGGGCACGCTTCGCCTGGACTGGATGCCCAACGACCGGCTGCGCGACCGTGACCGCTGGGGCTTCGCTGCAACGCAGCTGGGCAACTTCCGCCTCTCCAGCGGTGCCGAGCTCACCACGAACCTCAACCTCAACCGGGTGAGCGACGACAACTACTGGCGCGATTTCTCCCGCAGCTCATCGTCGCTGACGCAGCGCCTGCTGGCCAACGACGTCAACGTGGCCTGGCGCCTGGGCGATTTCAGCGCGAACCTGCGCACGCTCAAATGGCAGACGCTGCAGGACGTCACGTCCCCCATCACGCCGCCGTACGACAAGCTGCCGCAGCTCACGGGCCACTGGGGCCAGTCCGACCTGCGGGGCTTTGATGTCAGCCTCACTGGCGACTTCACGCGCTTTCAGGCCGACCGCACGCTCACGGGGCAACCGAATGCCGACCGTGCCTACACGCTCGCGCAGATCAGCCGTCCCTGGGTGTTTCCGTCCGGCTTCATCACGCCCAAGCTGCAACTGCACGCCACCAGCTACAACTTCGATGTGGCGCCCTCGGGCGGCACCACCTCGATGAGCCGCGCCGTGCCGACCTTCAGCCTCGACAGCGGCCTGGTGTTCGAGCGCGACGCCAGCTACTTCGGCCGGGCCTTCCGCCAGACGCTGGAGCCGCGTGCGTTCTATGTCTACACGCCGTTCCGCGACCAGAGCCGCCTGCCGCTGTACGACACGGCGGCCAACGACTTCAACTTCGCGACGATCTACACCGAGAATGCCTTCGTCGGCAACGACCGCATCGCCGACAACAACCTGCTCACCCTGGGGCTCACCACGCGGCTGATCGATCCGGCCAGCGGCGCCGAAGCTGCGCGCCTGGGCATTGCGCAACGGCTGCGCTTCTCGGACCAGAACGTGACGCTTCCGGGTGCGCCGCCCGTGAGCGAGCGGCTGTCGGACGTGATGCTCGGCGGCGCGGTCAACTGGACGCGGCAGTGGTCGGTCGATTCGACCGTGCAGTTCAACCCCAAGACCAACCGTTCGATCCGCACCACCATCGGCACGCGATACAGCCCCAGCGACTACCGCGTGGTCAGCGCGGCCTATCGATTGCAGCGCGACTACAGCGAACAACTCGACGTCGGCTGGCAATGGCCGCTCAACGACCTGTGGGGCGACCGGGGCCGCGACCTCGGGCCCGGGCGTGGCCAGGGCGGCGGCCGCTGGTACAGCGTGGGCCGCATCAACTACAGCATGCGCGACAAGTCGGTCGTCGATGCCATCGTCGGCATCGAGTACGACGCGTGCTGCTGGATCGGGCGCGTGGTGCTCGAGCGGCTGCAGAGCAGCAACACCAGCTCCAGCAAGCGCATCATGTTCCAGCTGGAGTTCGTGGGCTTCACACGCCTGGGCTCCAACCCGCTTCGCACGCTGCGCGAGAATATTCCGCGCTACCAGTACCTGCGGGAGGAAATCACGCCTCCCAGCCGGTTCAGCAACTACGACTGACATCGAGCCCCCTTGCCTATGACCCGATTCACCCGCATTGCCCTGGCCAGCCTGGCCGTCGCCGCCGCACTGCCGCTGCAGGCCCAATTGCGGGCGCCGGCGCAGGGCGGCTCGCCCCGGCTGGGCGCGCCTCAGGTGGCCCCTGGCGCCGCCCCGGCGCCCGCGGTGCCAACCACGCGGCAGGCGGATTACATCGTCGCCGTGGTCAACGCCGAACCCGTCACCAACACCGAAGTGCGTGCGCGCGCCATGCGCTTGCAGCAGCAGATTGCCCAAGGTGGCGGGCAGATGCCCAGCCCGCAGCAATTGCTGGGCGCTGCGGCTGATCTGCTGGTGTCCGAGCGCGCGCAGATCCAGCATGCGCGAGACATCGGCATCAAGGTGGAAGACAGTGCTGTCGATCAGGCCGAGCAGGGCATCGCAGCGCAGAATCAGCTCGATGTGCCAGAGCTGCGCCGTCGCCTGCAGGCCGATGGCCTGGCCGTGTCGCAGTTCCGCGAGGATCTGCGCAACCAGATCCTTCTGCAGCGTCTGCGCGAACGTGACTTCGAATCGCGTGTGCGCATCACCGATCTCGAGGCTGACCAGTTCCTGCAGGAGCAGCGGCGCCAGATCGATCCTGAGCGCGCGCAGATCGATGTTGCCCAGATCCTGATCGCAGTACCCGAATCGGCGACCGAAGCCGAAGTGGCGCAGCTGCAGGCGCGCGCGCAACGCGCTTACGAACGAGCCCGTGCCGGCGAGGATTTTGCCGCGCTGGCCCGCGAGCTCTCGGCCGCACCGGAAGCCTCGCAGGGCGGCCGCATGGGCGAACGCCCGGTGCAACGCTATCCCGAACTGTTCGCCCGCACCGTGCAGCCGCTGGCCGTGGGCGGCGTGGCAGCGCCCGTGCGCTCGGGGGCTGGATTCCATGTCCTCAAGCTGCTGTCGCGCGAGGGCGGCTCGGCCATCGCCACCACGGTGCCCGAATCGCGGGCCCGCCACATCCTGCTGCGCACGGGGCCACAGCTCACGCAGGCCCAGGCCATCGAGCGTCTGGCCGAGTACAAGCGCCGCATCCAGTCCGGCCAGGCCGACTTCGCGGCGCTGGCGCGTGAAAACTCCCAGGATGGCAGTGCGCGCGAAGGCGGCGATCTGGGCTGGACGCGACCTGGCCAGTTCGTGCCCGAGTTCGAGGAAGTCATGAACAACCTCGCGCCGGGTCAGATCAGCGATCCGGTCGTGTCGCGTTTCGGCGTCCACCTGATCCAGCTGCAGGAGCGGCGTGAGGCTGCGCTGGCCGAGCGCGAGCAGCGCGAACTCGCGCGCCGCATGCTGCGCGAGAAGCGTCTCGACGAAACCTTCGAGAACTGGGCGCGCGACATCCGTGCGCGTGCCTACGTCGAGATGCGCGAGCCGCCGCGCTGAGCGGCCGCCGCCGATGAAGCACATTCCGCGCAAGCGATTCGGCCAGCATTTCCTGGCCGACGTGTCCATCATCGACGCGATCGTGCGCGAG
>JAGOCV010000427.1 GCA_017998575.1 Burkholderiaceae bacterium | reverse complement strand
CCTCGCACCGCGATCTCCGCCGCGCTGGCCGCCAGCTGGTTCGCCTGGCGCGCTGCGTCCGCGCTCTGGCGCACCGTGCTCGTGAGCTGCTCCATGCTCGCCGCCGTCTCCTGCAGGTTGCTCGCCGCCTGCTCCGTGCGCGCACTCAGATCCTGGTTGCCCGTCGCAATCTCGCCGCTGGCCACATCGATGCCGCCGCTGGACTGCTGCACCTGGCCGACCAGGGTGCGCATCGAGGTCTGCATGGCCGAGAGGGCGCCCATGAGGCTGTCGGGGTCCTGCGCGGGCGGTGTGGCGCCGCTGAGGTCGCCGTCGGCGATGCGGCGCAAGGCACTGCGGGCCATGGCCGGGTCGCCGCCGATCTCGCGCTTGAGCGTGCGCTGCACGACCAGTCCCAGCACCACCGCCGCCGAGAGCGCCAGCAGGGCCAGTCCGATGGCCAGGGCGCGGGCGCGATCGGCCTCGGCGTTGACCTGCTCATGCGTCTGTGTCGACAACGCCTGCGAGGCTTTGCCCAATTGCAGCAATTCCCCGCGCAGCTTGCGCCAGGCCGGCGTCTCCTCGGTGTTGAGCATCTGTACCGCGTCGGCCGCGCTGGTTTTGAGCAGCGCCAGGACCTTGTCCTGCGCCTGGGCCTGGGCCGTGCGCAGGCCGGCCAGCGGCGCCAGTGAGGCTTCGGCGGGCGTGCCGCGGGCGGCCGCCAGCGTGGCCTGGTGGGCCGCGTCGAAGGCCTCGCGCGCGGCCTCCAGATTCTTGTAGGCCTGCTGGTTGCTGGGGTCGAGCACGATGTTGCGCAAGGCCTGGCCCATCTGCAGGCCCTGTGCGTACATGTCCTGCAGACCGCTGGCCGTGGCCTGCTCGGTCTTGATGTAGTGATCGAAACGAGACTGGGTCTGCGCCAGCGACCAGATGCTGCCCGCCAGGCCGGCCACGAAGAGCGCGGCCGGCGCGACAAAGGCGAGAAGAAGACGCTGATTGAAGTTCATCGCGGGACCTCCGTCGACGCTCAGGCGTGCAGGGCCGGGCCGCCGCCGTCGATGCGGAAGAACCGCACCGCTTCGGCCAGGCGGGCCGCCTGGTCCTTGAGGCTCTCGGCGGCGGCGGCGCTTTCTTCCACCAGTGCCGCGTTCTGCTGCGTCATCTGATCCAGCTGCGTCACCGCCACGTTCACCTGACCGATCCCGTCGCTCTGCTCACCGGCTGCGGTGGTGATGTCACTGATGAAGGCGGACACCTTCTCGGCATTGGCCACGATCTCGCTGATGGTGCTCCCGGCCTGCGCCACCAGGCGCGAACCATCTTCCACCTTGCCCACGCTGGTCTCGATCAGGCCCTTGATCTCCTTGGCCGCCTGTGCGCTGCGCTGCGCCAGGTTGCGCACCTCGGCCGCCACCACCGCAAAGCCTCGGCCCTGTTCGCCAGCGCGCGCCGCTTCCACCGCCGCGTTCAGCGCCAGGATGTTGGTCTGGAACGCGATGCCATCGATCACGCCAATGATGTCGCCGATCTTCTTGCTGCTGTGGTTGATCTCGTCCATCGTCGTCACCACCTGGCCCACCACCTGGCCGCCTCGCACCGCCACCTCGGCGTTGGCCACGGCCATCTGCGTGGCCTGGCGCGCCGCATCGGCACTCTGGCGCACGGTGCTCGTGAGCTGCTCCATGCTCGCCGCCGTTTCCTGCAGGTTGCTGGCCGTCTGCTCCGTGCGGCTGGAAAGGTCCTGGTTGCCGGTGGCGATCTGCTGGCTCGCGGTGCCGATGCTGTCGGTGGAGCTGCGCACGTCGCCCACGATGCGGACCAGCGAGGCCTGCATGTCGCCCAGCGCGCGCATGAGCGCTGCCGTTTCATCCTTGCCTTCGCGCTGGATCGGGCGCGTGAGGTCGCCCTTGGCGATCGCGCTGGCCACTTGCTGGGCCTGATCCAGCGGGCCGCAGATGCTGCTCATGTTGGCCAACGTGCTCGGCACCACCACCACGGCAGCGATCGCCACGGCCAGGCCGAACAGCATCAGGGTCTGGTCGTTGGCGGTCTTGCCGGCCTGGCGCGCGCCGGCGGCGTCGGCCATCAGCACCTCTTCCAGCTGCTTGAGGCTCTTGAGCAGGTCGCCGTAGCTTGCGTGCGCGCGTCCCAGCATGCGGTTGGCCACCGTCGCCGAGTCGTAACCGGAGGACTCCAGCTGGTTCGTCACCGGCCCCACGGCAGCAACGTACTTGGTGAGGTGCGACTGCATCTCGCGCACCAGTTCGTTTTCGCCGTTTTCCTTGCCGGCCAGCAGCACGTCCATCTGCTTCTGGGCTTCGTCGCGCGCGCTCTGCCACAGCGCCTTGGCCTTGAGCACGGCCTCGGGCTTTTCGTAGGCAATGATCATGTCCTTCTCGTGGCGCCCCATGTCGCCCAGCGCCACCTGCAGGCGCGAGAGCGTGAGCGTCTCTTCAAAGGTGCGCTGGACAAAGTCCTCGTTCAACGCGTGCATGCGCGCCATGCCCCACCAGCCGGCGGTGCCGACCAGCAGCAGCAGCATCAGGACCACGCCGATGGCGGCCCTCATGCGGATTCGAATGGAAAACTGGCGCATCAAGTGTTGCATGACTGTCTCATTGAGTTGTTCATTGAAGAATGGAGCGCTGCGGCGATCAGGCGACGCACGGGCTCACGATGAATGGGCGTCCATGCGGAAGATCTGCACGACACCCGCCAGGCGCCTGGCCTGGTCCTTGAGGCTCTCGGCGGCCGCCGCGCTCTCCTCCACCAGCGCCGCGTTCTGCTGCGTCATCTGGTCCAGCTGCGTCACCGCCACGTTCACCTGA
>JAGOCV010000426.1 GCA_017998575.1 Burkholderiaceae bacterium | reverse complement strand
CAATCCGCAGCGAGGCACTCGGCTTGCATTGGCAGGACCCACCCTCATGTGACTTGTATCAGAGTGTGCGTGACATCGTCTATCGCACACGCGCAGGATGACCACCATGACCACCGCACCCCCCCCCGGCTCCGCAGACGTCAGCGACACCCGCAAGGATTCGCTCATCGAATATCCGTCGCAGTTCCCCATCAAGGTGATGGGCCCGAAGGCCGACGGGTTCGTGCACGCCATCACGGCAGTGGCCCACCAGTTTGATCCGGCCTTCGATGCCTCCACCATCGAGTTGCGCGACAGCAAGGGGGGCAACTACCTGGGCATCACCATCACCGTCACGGCCACCAGCCGGGAACAACTCGACGAGCTTTATCGCACGCTGTCGTCGCATCCGATGGTCAAGGTCGTGCTCTGAGCCCTGCCATGCTGCAGCCCGAGCGGCGCGGCCGCGTCGACTACCGGCCGACCTACGAAGCCATGCAGGCCTTCACCGAGGCGCGCGGCGAGGCGACGCCCGACGCGCTCTGGCTGTGCGAGCACCCTCCCGTGTTCACGCAGGGCCTGGCCGGCCAGGCCGGGCATCTGCTGGCACCGGGCGACATTCCTGTGGTCGCCACCAACCGTGGCGGACAGGTCACCTACCATGGCCCGGGCCAGGTCGTGGCCTATCCGCTCATCGACCTGCGCCGCGCGGGCTACTTCGTCAAGGAATACGTCTACCGGATCGAGGAAGCCGTGATCCGCACGCTGGCGCATTTCGGCGTGACGGGCCATCGCGTGACTGGCGCGCCCGGCATATACGTGCGCCTGGACGACCCGTTTTCCCATGCCGCGCTGGCCGGTCCCGCACATCCTGCCGATCCGTTCCGGGGCCTGGGCAAGATCGCAGCGCTGGGCATCAAGGTGAGCCGGCATTGCACCTACCACGGCGTGGCGCTGAACGTGGCGATGGACCTGGAACCCTTCTCGCGCATCAACCCTTGCGGCTACTCAGGGCTGGCGACGGTCGATCTTTCTACAATCGGGGTCCCCGTCACCTGGGACGAGGCGGCGAGCGTGTTCGGCCAGAAGCTGTGCACGCGCCTGGCCCCCTGATCATCGAGACCCCCATGAGCACCACCGAAGTCGTCCGCGAAGCGCAGTCCGTCGACACCTACAACGCGCTGGCCAAGCAGAAGGCGGGCGCCAAGCTCGCGCGCATTCCCGTCAAGGTGGAACAGGCCGAGGTGCTCAAGAAGCCCGAATGGATCCGCGTGAAGGCCGGCTCCCCCAGCACGCGCTTCTATGAGATCAAGCAGATCCTGCGAGAGTCCAACCTGCACACCGTCTGCGAAGAGGCCTCGTGCCCCAACATTGGAGAGTGCTTCGGCAAGGGCACCGCCACGTTCATGATCATGGGCGACAAGTGCACGCGCCGCTGCCCGTTCTGCGATGTGGGCCATGGCCGCCCCGATCCGCTCGACCAGGACGAGCCGCTCAACCTGGCGAAGACTATCGCCCGGCTGCGCCTCAAGTACGTCGTGATCACGAGCGTGGACCGCGATGACCTGCGCGATGGCGGCAGTGGCCACTTCGTGGAATGCATCCGGAGGACGCGCGAGCTGTCACCCGAGACGCAGATCGAGATCCTCGTGCCCGACTTCCGCGGCCGTGACGACCGCGCGCTGGAAATCCTCAAGGCCGCGCCGCCCGACGTGATGAACCACAACCTCGAAACCATCCCGCGCCTCTACAAGGAAGCGCGGCCGGGTTCCGATTACCAGTTCAGCCTGAACCTGCTCAAGAAGTTCAAGGCACTGCACCCGAACGTGCCAACCAAGAGCGGCATCATGGTCGGCCTCGGCGAGACCGACGAGGAAATCCTGCAGACCATGCGCGACATGCGCGCGCACGACATCGACATGCTGACCATCGGCCAGTACCTCGCCCCGTCGAACTCGCACCTGCCCGTGCGCCGCTACGTGCACCCCGACACATTCAGGATGTTCGAGGAAGAAGCCTACAAGATGGGTTTCAGCCACGCCGCCGTGGGCGCGATGGTGCGCTCGAGCTACCACGCCGACCAGCAGGCGCACGCCGCCGGCGTCTGAGCCCGCGCGCTGGCAGGTGGGGCTCAGCCCTGCATCGCCGAGGCGGGATCCTCCGCCTCGACCACCGCACGCGCCCAGGCCGCCAGCTTGGACGCATCGGCGCGCAGGACTTCCTGCTTGACGGCCAGGATCTGCGCCGGGTGCATGGAGAACGTGCGCAACCCGAGCCCCAGCAGCAGCCGCGTGAGCGCGGTGTCGCCCGCCATCTCGCCGCACACGCTCACGCCTTTGCCCTGGGCATTGCACTCGGCGATGCTGTCCGCCAGCAGGCGCAGCACGGCCGGATGCAGAGGATCGTAGAGGTGTGCCACCGACTCATCGGCGCGATCGATGGCCAGCGTGTACTGGATCAGATCGTTGGTGCCCACCGATAGGAAATCGAAGTACTTCAGGAACAGCTTGAGCGTGAGCGCCGCGGCCGGAATCTCGATCATCGCGCCGATCTTCACCGGCCCGTACTCGACGCCGCGCGCATCCAGATCCGCGCGCGCCTGCTCGACCAGTGCCAGTGTCTGGCGGATCTCGCTGCCATGCGCCAGCATCGGGATCAGCAGCTGCACCGGGCCATGCGCCGCCGCGCGCAGGATGGCACGCAGCTGGTCGAGGAACATGGCCGGATCGGCCAGGCTCCAGCGGATGGCGCGCAGGCCGAGCGCCGGGTTGAGGTGGGCCTCGTCCTTGAGCGCACGGTCCAGCGGCTTGTCGGCGCCGACGTCCACCG
>JAGOCV010000132.1:6179-10213 GCA_017998575.1 Burkholderiaceae bacterium | reverse complement strand
GGGCCAATTACTACGATTGTGTCATCCCCAAAACATTTCGGCAGTGGCACTGCGCGGAACGTCCGATGCGGGGACAGAAGCCAACATATAAGGAGACGCTCTCATGTTGCCACAGCTTTATCGCCACGCCTGGATGGACGGCGAGATCGACGCATTTCGCGAGCAGGTGCGCCGCTACGTTGCCGCCGAATTCACGCCCCGGCTCGATGAATGGCGCCGTCAGGGCTACATCCCGCGCGAGGTCTGGCGTCCATTCGGCGAGATGAGCTTTCTGCTGCCCGAGATGCCCGAGACCTATGGAGGCGCCGGCGCCAGCCTTGCCTACCAGTTGGTGGTGCAGGACGAGCTAGCCAAGGCCGAGATGCCAGTCAATATCGCGGTGCACACCATCGCTTCGCACTACATCCTGGACTTCGGCACGGAAGCGCAAAAGCAGCGCTGGCTGCCCAAGGTGACGAACGGCGAGATGCTGGCCGCCATCGCGATGACCGAGCCGGGTTGCGGCTCGGATCTAAAGGCCATTTCCACCCGGGCCCGCCGTGACGGAGACCACTACGTGATCGACGGCGCCAAAACCTTCATCACCAACGGCTTCACTGGCAACCTGCTGATCGTCGCGGCGCGCACCAGCGGCGCGGGCAGCAAGGGGGTGTCGCTGTTTGTGCTGGAAACCGAGAATCTGCCCGGCTTTCGCGTTGGCCGACTACTGGAGAAGATCGGCATGCAGGCATCGGACACGGCGGAGTTGTTCTTCGACGGCGTGCGCGTGCCAGCCGACCAACTGCTGGGCGAGGTCGAAGGCAAGGGCTTCGGGCAGTTGATGGGCGCGTTGCCCTACGAGCGCATGCTCATTGCCGTGCCGGCGGCCGCCACTATCGAGCAGGCACTGGCCGTCACGGTGGAGTACACGAAGCAGCGCAAGGCCTTCGGTGCGCCCCTCTTCGATATGCAGCTCACGCGCCAGAAACTGGCTGAGGTGGCCACTACCGCGCATGTGGTGCGCAGCTTCGTCAACGACTGCACCCAGCGCCTGTTGGACGGCACGCTGGATAACGAGGCCGCCTATATGGCCAAGTGGTGGTGCACCGAGCAGCAGTGCCGCGTGGTGGACGAATGCCTCCAATTGTTCGGCGGCTACGGCTACATGGCCGAGTACCCGATCGCGCGGATGTATGCCGCTTCGCGAGTGCAGAAGATCTATGGCGGCGCCAACGAGGTCCTGAAAGACCTGGTTTCGAGGAAGCTGTGAACATGTCGCACACGTTGCATACGCTGCAGATGCCGCTGCACGGCGTCCGCGTGGTGGAGTTCGAGGGCATAGGGCCAGGCCCGCTGGCCGCCAGGATGCTAGCTGACATGGGCGCCGAGGTGATTACGCTGACACGCGCCGAGCAGGCCGCTGCGGCGCGGCGGCTGGGCGGGGCGGTGGAGAACCCGCTGCGCCGCGGCAAGACGGTCGAGGTCATCGACCTGAAGTCGCCCGAAGGCAAGGCGCGTGCCCTGGACCTGATCGCTCAGGCAGACGCCTTGATCGAAGGCTTTCGCCCCGGTGTGATGGAACGGTTGGGCTTCGGCCCCGCCGAGTGTGCGGCGCGCAACCCCAGGCTGGTCTACGGCCGCATGACGGGCTGGGGCCAGGACGGCCCGCTCGCCCAGGCCGCCGGACACGACATGAACTACGTCGCGCTGACCGGCCTGCTGTCGCTGTCGGCACACAAAGGGCAAGCGCCCATCGTTCCGCCCACGGTACTCGGGGACGCGGCCGGGGCGCTGGGCATGGCTTTCGGCGTCGCCTGCGCGCTGGTCGATGCGCGCGCCACCGGCCGCGGCCGGGTCGTGGACGCCGCCATCGTTGACATCGTGGCAATGCTGGGCACCCTGGTGCACTGGATTCGCGCCAATGGGCAGATCGATGGCGCGCAGCCGAGTCCGTTTCACGATTCGCCGTTTTATGACGTGTACGCCTGCGCCGACGGCGGCTTCATCAGCCTCGGCGCGATCGAGCCGCCTTTCTACGCCTTGCTGCTGTCGAAGCTGGGCCTGGCGGACGTGGAGCCTGCCGACCAGTACGACACGGCAACGTGGCCGGCGCTGAAAGAGCGCATCGCAGCCCTCATCCGCAGCCAGCCCCGAGCGCACTGGTGCGCGCTGCTCGAAGGCAGCGACGCTTGCTTTGCACCCGTGCTCAGCCTCGCCGAGTCGGTGCAGCATCCGCATAACGCGGCACGGGGCATCTACCAGATCACCCCCTCCGGCGCCATCGAAGCGGCCCCGGCCCCACGGTTCCAGGCACTCGACACAACTACCTAGGAGACAAGCACATGACCGAAACCGTCCAGCCCACCAAGCCTGTCCGCGGCTGCCCGTCCACCACGGGCAACGAGCGCCAACTGAACACCACGACGCTGATCCGCCACGCTGCACGCACCCATGGGGATCAGGAGATCGTGTATCGCACACCCGGCGGCGGCTGGGACCGCTACACCTATGCCGACTGCTACGCACGCGTCTGCCGCAGCGCCAATGCGCTGCGCGCGCTCGGCGTCGAGCCGGGCGACCGGGTCGGCGTCCTGGACTGGAACAGCCGGCGCCACTTCGAGCTGTACTGGTCCATCCCCGGCCTGGGCGCGGTCATGCTGCAGATGAACCTGCGCCTGGGCCCCGAGGACCTGGGCTACGTTGTCGGCCATAGCGACGTGTCCTACGTTTGCGTGGACGAATCATTGCTGCCTATTGCCGAATCCGTCGCAGCGAACTCGCCCCAGATCAAGGGCTGGATCGTTATGACCGAAAAGCCGCTGGACCAGGTCAAGACCACGCTGGCGCCGCTGCTGCACTACGAAGACCTGCTGGCCGCCGCCGACGCCAAGATCGACTGGCCCGAGATCGACGAAACCTCGGCTTACAGCGCCTGCTACACCACCGGCACCACGGGCAAGCCCAAGGGCGTGTACTACTCGCACCGCGGCATCTACCTGCATTCCACGGGCATGGCCACCAACATGGGCATGACGCTGGACGACTGCGTCATGCTCATCACGCCCATGTTCCACGGGCAGTGCTGGGGCCTGCCGCAGGCGGCCACGCTGCTGGGCGACAAGATCGTGCTGCCGGGCCGCTACGCCGCCGAGGACACCAAGCCATTGGTCGACACCATGATCGCCGAGGGCGTGACCATCACCAACGGCGCACCGGCCATCTTCCAGCCTATGCTGCAGTACATCGAGACGTTGCCGGTCAAGCCGGACTTCAGCCGCATGCGCATGCTGTCCGGCGCCACCGAGCCACCTCTGTCGATGATGATCGGCTTTTACGAACTGACGGGTGCCGAGGTGGTGCACGGCTACGGCGCCACCGAAGCCACGACGCTGGTGGCGGTCAACCGCCTCAAGTCCACGCTCAAGAAGCGCCTGACCCAGGACGAGCAGTGGAACCTCAAGCGCAAGCAGGGCCTGATCCTTACCGGGGTGGACATCCGCATTCTCGATGCAGACGACCAGGACCTCCCGCACGACGGACAGTCGGCTGGCGAGATCTGCCTGCGCGGCCCCTGGATCACGACCAGCTATCACGACATGCCGGATTCAGGCGACCGCTTCCTGGAGGGCGGCTGGTGGCGCTCGGGCGATGTCGGCACGGTGGACGAGAACGGCTACCTCAAGGTTACCGACCGCATCAAGGACGTGATCAAGAGCGGCGGTGAATGGATCTCATCCATTGACATGGAGAACCTGCTCATGGGCCATCCGGCTGTGCGTGACGCCGCAGTGGTCGGCATTCCGCATGCTAAGTGGCAGGAACGGCCGCTGGCCCTGGTGGTGCTGAAGCCCGGTCAGCAGGCGACCCAGGAACAACTGCAGGAACACCTGAGCAGCGCGTTCGCCAAGTGGCAGTTGCCGGACCAGGTTCTGTTCGTCGAAGCCATCCCCAAGACCAGCGTCGGCAAGCTCGACAAGAAGCGCATACGCGTTGAGCATGCGGACCGCTACGCCGAGTGAGCCAACCTTTTGCTACAGGAAAACAACATGAATGAC
>JAGOCV010000132.1:0-6079 GCA_017998575.1 Burkholderiaceae bacterium | reverse complement strand
TTGCTACAGGAAAACAACATGAATGACCATGAACCCGTCATCGTCGGTGCGCTGCGCACCCCCGTGGGCAAGCGCGGCGGGCGCTTGCAGAAATGGCACCCCGTTGATCTGCTGGGTGAGACGCTGCGTCAGCTGGTCGAGCGCTCCGGCATCAACCCCGCCGATCTGGACGATGTGATCGTCGGTTGCGTGCTGCAGTGGGACCAGCAGCACGGCAATCTGGGCCGGCATGCCGTGCTGGCGGCGGGGCTGCCAGAATCCGTCCCGGCGGTGACGGTCGACCGGCAATGCGGCTCCGGCCAGCAGGCGGTGAGCTTTGTCGTGCACGGTATTCAAGCGGGCGCCTACCAACTGGCCATCGGCGCCGGGGTAGAGTCGATGTCGCAGGCGCCCATGCCGCCGTCATTCAAGCCCGGCGCGCCGCTCGGCGCGCAATACAGCCCGCGTGAGCTGGCGCGCTACCAGGGCAACCCGCTGATACCGCAAGGCGCTTCGTCGGAGTTGATGAACAAGCGCTTCGGCCTCACGCGCGAGGCGCTGGACGCCTTCGCCGTGCGCAGCCATCGGCGCGCCATTGAGGCTTCGCGGGCTGGTCGTGTCCAAGACCAACTCGTGCGGCTGCATGAGGATCCGACCGACCCAGACAGCCCGCTCGTCACCGCCGACGAGGGCATGCGCGCCGACCCCAACCCCGAGAAGATGGCTACGCTTAAGCCCGTGTTTGCCGCAGACGGCGCTACAACGGCTGCTAACTCCTCGCAGATCAGCGACGGCGCCGCCGCGCTGCTGATCGCCAGCCGCGCCTACGCCCAGCAGCACGGCCTGAAGCCGCGTGCGCGCTTCGTCAGCACCGCAGTGGCGGCAGCCGACCCTGTCATCCAGTTCACTGCTGTGCTCGATGCCACCCGCAAGGCGTTGAAGGAATCGGGGCTGACCCCGGCCGACATCGACCTGTTTGAAGTCAATGAGGCATTCGGCGGCGTGCCGCTGATGTTCCAGCAGGAATTCGGCATTCCGGACGACCGCCTCAACGTCAATGGCGGCTCGGTGGCCATCGGCCATCCGCTGGGCTCCACTGGCGCGCGCATGCTCACCGACCTGCTGTGCGAGCTGGAGCGCCGAGGCGGCCGCTATGGCTTGCAGACCATCTGCGAGGCTTCGGGCACGGCCAACACCACCATCATCGAGCGCCTGGCATGAACGAGGCCACCATGAGCGAAGCCAGCGAAGTGCTCGTCAGCCGCGAAGGCGCCATCGTCACCTTGATCATCAACCGCCCGCGCGCGAAGAACAGCTTGAACCGCGCAGTATTCGATGGCCTGCGTGCACAGCTCGTGCAACTGCGCGACGACGATGCCGTACGCGCGGTCATCATCACCGGCGCCGAGGGCGTGTTTTGTGCAGGGGCCGACATCACGGCCTTCGACTCTCTGCGCGCCGAACCGCTGCTGGGCGACCGTGCGGCGGCAGGTGGCCACTTCTGGGCGGAACTGGAGCGCTTCCCTAAGCCCGTCATCGCAGCCGTGGAAAAGCTCGCGCTGGGCGGCGGCACGGAACTGGCGTTGGCCTGTGACATTGCTATCGCTGGCGAGTCCACCAAGTTCGGCGTGCCTGAAGTCAAGCTGGGCGCCATTCCCGGGGCCGGGGGCACCCAGCGTCTGATCCATGCCATCGGCAAGTCCAAGGCTATGGCCCTGCTGCTGACCGGCGATTTCATCGACGCCCGCAAAGCCTGCGATGCGGGCATGGTCGCCGAGGTGACGGCTGACGGCCAGGCCCTGCCGACGGCGTTGGCGATGGCCAACCGGATTGCATCCAATTCGCCGCTGGCCGTGGCACTGGCGAAAGATGCGGCACTGGCCAGCTTTGAAACTCCGCTCGCGCAAGGCCTGGAGCATGAGAAGCGTAATTTCCTCGTCGCTTTGCATTCGGCCGACAACCTGGAGGGGCAAGCCGCATTCCTCGGCAAGCGCCTCCCCCACTTCACGGGCCAATAGCGCCTGTCTCTCATCCATCGAGCAAAAATCATGCAACTCAATTCCGACATCTCCGCCGTCATCACCGGGGGCGCTTCCGGCCTAGGAGCTGCCACGGCCAGGCGCTTGGCCAGCCATGGTGTCAAAGTCGCCATCTTTGACATGAACGAAGCCATCGGCCAGGCGTTGGCCAGCGAACTTGACGGTGTTTACTGCAACGTGGACGTGACGTCCGAGGAGCAAGTGGACGCCGCCTTCGCCAAGGCCCGCGCGGCCATTGGACAGGAACGCATTCTGGTCAACTGCGCCGGTACTGCCGATGCCGTCAAGACGGTCAGCCGCGACAAGAAAACCGGCGAAATCCGCCCATGCCCAACAGATCGTTTCAATCGCATCATTCAGATCAACCTAGTGGGCACCTTCCGCTGCATCGCCAAGTCAGCCGCGGGCATGTTGACGCTCGCGCCGCTGGCCGATGGCGACCGCGGCGCCATCGTCAACACTGCGTCGGCCGCCGCACAGGATGGCCAGGTTGGCCAGGCCAGCTATGCTGCCAGTAAGGCTGCCATCGTGGGCATGGCCTTGCCGATTGCGCGCGACATGATGGACGAAGGGATCCGGGTCAACACCATCATGCCGGGGATCTTCGGAACACCATTGCTGCTGGGCCTGCCGGACAACGTCAAGCAGGCGCTGGCGGCCAGCGTGCCCTTTCCCAAGCGTTTGGGCGATCCCGATGAATTCGCGCAGGCCGTCGAGTTTCTCGTCACCTGCGGCTACATGAACGCCGAGTCCATTCGGGTGGATGGCGCTATTCGCATGGCGCCGCGCTGACGCCTGAAATCTTGGCCCATCAGGAAGCGTCATGTCCGAAAATTCTGTCATTCTCGAAAAGCATGGTGCTGTTGCGACCATCACACTCAATGCGCCTCAGAAAAAGAATGCGCTGAGCACGTCTGTCGTCAACGTGCTAGCTGGCGTCATTGCAGACGTCGAACGTGACGGCTCGATTCGCGCTTTGCTGCTGCGCGGCGAGGGCCGGATGTTCAGTTGCGGCGGCGACATCGACGAAATGGCGGCAGCAGGCGAAGCGTTGTCTACCTTGGTCGATGACGAATTGAGGGTGGTCGAACGCATGATTCCTCAATTCGCCAGCCTGCCATTCCCGGTGGTCTGCGCCGTACAAGGCGCGGTCGCTGGAGGCGGCCTCGGACTAGCATTGGCCTCTGACTACCTGATTGCCGCAAGTGGGACGAAATTCGTGGCGGCCCACACCGGCCTTGGATACGCGGGGGATTTCGGCATCAGCTGGCTCCTGCCGCGCGCAGTGGGCGGACGACGCGCACGCGACATGATCCTGACCAACCGCGTGGTCGGTTCGGATGAAGCCTTGGCCTGGGGATTGGTCGAGAAAGTAGTTCCGGGCGAGAGCCTGCTGGACGAAGCGCAGCGCATGACGGTGCAATTCTCGACCGGTCCTACGCATGGTTATGCGGGCGCCAAGCGCCTGCAACTTGCTGCCTTCGAGAGCGGTCTGGTGACCTCATTGAGGTTAGAGGCGGCCGAAATGAATCGGGCCTCGAAAACCACGGATTCGCTGGAAGCGGTCCACGCGTTCGTCGCAAAGCGAGTGCCTCAGTTTACCGGACGCTGAACGGTTGTAGACGCATCCAGTTGGTGGAGTTCAATTGCCGTTGGCGTCAGGTAATGGATAAACCCAACTGGCGTCGGATTTGCCAGGATACAGTGCCACCATGTATCTGTGCAGAAATCAGCATGCCGAGTCGTTGTTCGATGACCGGCTTCCACGGCACCAGGCTGAACCCCATACCGTCATCCAGCATCGCGTAGCGCCCGCTGGCCAGCATGAGGCTGCGGCGGTAGATACCCGCCACGCGCTGCCCCTCAGCTACCGGACGATGCTCCAAGCCCGTATCAGCGGCAATGTCCTTCGCGGCCTGCGCCACTTCCCGATTGCGCAACGCGCCCAGCAGATTGCGCGCCAGGATCACGCGCTGGCCGCGCCGCTCGGCCAGTCCCTGTTCGGCCAGGAAATCGGCGCGCTGCTGTAGCGCCTGCTTGGCCTCGCCGCCAAAGCCCAGGTCACCCAGACCGGAGCCGCCGCCGATCAACTGCTGATCCAGCCAGGTGGCACCGATCACGCGGGCCTGCCGCTCGATGGGCAGGTGCGATTTCAGCTCCACGGCCACGCCGCCCAGGCGCTGCGCGTCGTACTGGCGGCCACGCTCAGGCAAGTCACCGGGCACCTTCCATAGTCCCTCAGCGACGCGCTCCACGATGCCCGCTCGGCGCAGGGCTTCAAGGCGGCGGACATGGGCCGCAACCACTTCATGCGGGTCGCGGCCATCCTTGGCCTGGCCTTGTGCAATGGCCAAGTGATGGTCGGTGCGGTACAGCCCATTGGTCGCCAGCGCGGTGATGGTCTTGTCCGCTGCGCGCACCTCGGCGGAGCCTTTCACCTCGACCACTGCGCTCATGGGGTACTGCTCCAGTTCCGTCCTGGGCGGCAGCGCCACATAGTGGGCCTTGCCGTCGATGCCATCGACCACCAGATAGCCCCGGTCGTACAGTTCGTCGGCCAGTCCTTTGCCCGCCACGCGGCCGATGATGGAGTGTCCATCCTCGCCCGGTTGGAACACGGCCAGGTCACGCTGCTTGCCGCCCATCGCGCGCTGCATGGTGCGGATGATGTCGCCACGTTCTCCCATGGCCCGCAAGGTTTTCTCGGCATCGGCATGCACGGCCCAAGTGCCGGGCTGGGTCTGCGTGGCAAGCCCCATGCGTTGAAGCCGCTGCAAGCGCCCGACCAGCAGCAGACGCTGGCGTTGCAGTTTGGGTTCGTTGAAGCGCTCGACCTTCACCAGGCCGTCCACCGCCTCGCGCTGGAGGGTGCGATCCAGGCTCGTCCACCGCTCCTGTTCCACTTCGCGGGCTAGGGTGCGCTGGATCTCCAGCTCGGTGCGCGGCCCCAGCCATTCGGTGGCCAGTTCCATCGCCCGCTCGCGCATGCCGCGGGTGATGTACTCCTGCGAAATGATGAGATCCTTGCCAGTGTCGTCCTTGCCGCACAGCACGACATGGGTGTGCGGGTTGTCGGTATTCCAGTGATCGACCGCCACCCAATCCAGGCGGGTGCCCAGGTCGGCCTCCATGCGCTGCATCAGGTGCCGGGTGTAGGTGCGCAGGTCTTCGAGCTGCTCCGCATCCTCGGGCGAGACGATGAAGCGGAACTGGTGGCGGTCGCCCTTGCCACGCTCCTCGAAGGCGGCCGTGTCCGCCTCGTCGGTGATGGCGCCATAGGCACGGCCCTGTCCACCCTGGCGGTCCACGCCTTCGCGCTCGATGTAGCGCAGGTGCTGCACGGTGGAGCGGCCGCTGGCCTGCTGCAAATACACCAGCCGCACCTTGACCGTGGCCCGGCGAGAAAGCGCCGTCAACGACTGGCCCGTGAAGCGGGCTGCGACATGACCGCGCCCCAGGCGCGAACCGGGGGGCTTGCCGGTGGTCTTGCGCCCCCGGCCAGAGACGCCAGCGGCCTTGCTCGTCTGGCGCAGCACCTGGGCAATGAAGGTGTCGCCGCGCTGCCTGGGCTTGCTGGGCCGCACGCGAAAACGGTCATCGTCACCGGGATTTCCGCGCTGGCTCATGATGCAGTCCCCACCAAGCCCATCGCGCCCGAGCGCATGCGGCACACGGTATTCCCAATGCCCGCAAGGCCTTGGGGCTGCTGGCGGCACGAAGCCACCTTGTGGCGAGTGCCGCCCCCAACCCACGTGCAGACTGGCTTTGCGCGCGCCGTGGTGCCGCGCCCTTCAATCTTGCCTTCCGCCTTTGCCCCTCGCTGACGCTCCGGGCAGCGGCGGCCCGGCGGCGCTGCTGCACGAGCAGCCAGCGCGCCGGCGAACGCAAACACGGCCACTGGCCGGGCGCGTTCGAGGCAAGACGCCTGCACGTTGGATGGCTGCGCCGAAGGCAGCGCGAAGTGCGGCGCGGATGCGCTCGCACTGCACGCGCAAAGACGCAGCGACGGCCAGCAGCACGACCCGCCCGATGGCACGATGAGATGCACGGCAGCGTGCAGC
>JAGOCV010000131.1 GCA_017998575.1 Burkholderiaceae bacterium | reverse complement strand
CTACGGCAATGCGCTGTTCGACCGTTCGCTGTGCGCCAACGTCACCTTCGCCGACCACAGCCTGGCCACCGACAGCGTCTTCTCCGAGACCCACCTGGTCTCGTGCCGCAACGTGCTCATCTACTTCAACCGCGGCCTGCAGGACCGGGCGCTGGGCCTGTTCCACGAATCGCTGTGCCACCGCGGGTTCCTCGGGCTGGGCAGCAAGGAAAGCATCGAGTTCTCGCGCCACGCCGAGGGCTTCGAGACCGTGAACCGGCGCGAGCGCATCTACCGCAAGGTGGCCGCATGACGGCAGCCGCCCCGACCACCGCCAGCCTCCTGGCCCGCCGCGATCCGCCCGTGCAGGCTATCTGTATCGGCGCCTCGGCCGGTGGCGTGGAGGCGCTGCTGACGGTGCTGCCCGGCCTGCGCGCCGGCTACCGCCTGCCTATCGTGGTAGTGCTGCACCTGCCCGATGACCGCGACAGCGTGCTGGCCGAAGTGTTCCAGCACCACATGGCGCTGGATGTCCGCGAGGCGCGCGACAAGGAGCCGGTGGGCTGCGGCACCGTGTACTTCGCACCGCCGGGTTATCACCTGCTGGTCGAGCAGGATCACAGCTTTTCGCTGTCCTGCGATCCAGCCGTGAACCATTCGCGACCTTCGATCGACCTGCTGTTCACATCGGCCGCCGACGCCTGGGGACCGGGCCTGGCGGCACTGCTGCTCACCGGGGCCAACGAAGACGGCGCCGAAGGCCTGCGCGCGGCCGCGCGGGCTGGCGCGCTCACAGCGGTACAGGCGCCCGCCGAAGCGCGCGTCTCCACCATGCCCGAGGCCGCGTTGCGGCTGCACCCATCCCACGGCCAGCTCACACTGGCCGAGATCCACCAACTGCTGCAAGACCTGGAACGCCGACATGCCTGACACGCCTGCCAACATCCTGATCGTCGACGACCTGCCCGAAAACCTGCTGGCGCTGCAAGCGCTGATTCGTGGCGATGGCCGAACCATCCACCAGGCGCAATCGGGCGAAGCGGCGCTGGCCTTGCTGCTGGAGCACGAATTCGCGCTGGCGATCCTCGACGTGCAGATGCCGACCATGAACGGCTTCGAGCTCGCCGAGCTCATGCGCGGCACCGAGCGCACGCGGCACATTCCCATCATCTTCGTGACGGCGGCCAGCGAGGATCTGAAGTATTCCTTCCAGGGCTACGAAAGCGGCGCGGTCGATTTCCTGCACAAGCCGCTGGACATCCAGGCCGTGCAGGGCAAGGTCAGCGTGTTCGTCGATCTGTGGCGCCAGAAGCGCGCCGTGCGCGTGCAACTGGAGGCGCTGCGCGAAGCGCGGCGCGAGCAGGACGAGCTGGTGAAGCGGCTGCGCGAGGCACAGGCCGACCTGGAGCGCGCCGTGCGCATGCGCGACGACTTCGTCTCGGCCGTCTCGCACGAGCTGCGCACGCCGCTGCATACGCTGTTCCTTGAGGTGCAGATGCGCCGCGTGCACCTGGGCCGCGGTGACGCAGAGGCGCTCTCGCCGCGCAACATGGAAGCCATGGTGCAGCGCGAAGAGCGGCAGATCCAGAGCATGGTGCGCCTCATCGACGACATGATCGACGTGTCGCGTCTGCGCGGCGCCCGCCTGGTGCTGCGAACGAGCCGCGTGCAGCTCAAACCGCTGGTCGAGCGCGCCGTGGATTCGCTGTCGCACCAGGCCAGCGAGGCGGGCGTGTCGTTCGCGCTCGGCCTGCCGGCCGATCTGGTGGGGCAGTGGGACGAGTTCCGCATCGAGCAGGTGTTCTCCAACCTCATCGGCAATGCGCTGCGCCACGCGCCGGGCTCGCCCATCACAGTCCGCGCCGTGCTCGCCGCCGGGCCCGACGGGCAGGCCGGCGCGCGCATCGACGTGCGGGATCAGGGGCCGGGCATCCCGCCCATCCACCAGGAGCGCGTGTTCGGCCAGTTCGAGCGTGCCGTGGGCAACGACGGCCCGCCCGGCATGGGGCTGGGCCTGTACATCGCGCGGGAAGTGGTGCAGGCGCACGGGGGCTCGCTCACGCTGCGCAGCGAGCCAGGCAAAGGCGCGACCTTCAGTGTCTGGCTGCCGATCGAAGCGCAGGGCTGATTCGCCGGCCTGGGGCGTGCGCCGGGCTGGCACCGCCAAGGATGAGGAAAAGCGGTGCTGGACAGATTAAATGAGAATAATTATCATTTGGCCTGTCCGGCCATGAAAGCTTCGAGTCCACGCACAGCCCATCTGTCCAAGGACAGAACGATCGCACCCTGATGAGCTCCCTGCCCACACCATCGCCTGCTCCCGCCGCCAGCGCGCGCCGGCCGCGCCTGGGTCGCTGGATCGGCATCGCCATCGTGCTCGCGGGCATGGGGGCGCTGGGACTGCGCTTCGCGGACTACGTGGCGGCGCAGCCCGTGGTCGGCGCCGCGCTCAAGGGCGGTCTGCTGGCCGCGTTGGCCACCGCGCTGGGCACGGTGCCGGTCATGCTGTCGCAGCGCCTGTCGGACCGCACGCAGGACACGCTGTTCGGCTTTGGCGCTGGCGTGATGCTGGCCGCCTGTTCGTTCTCGCTCATCCTTCCGGGGCTCGAGGCCGCGCGCGCCGGAGGCGCCGGCGCCTGGGGCGCGGGCGGCGTGATGGGCGTGTCGATCCTGCTGGGCGCGGCGGCGCTGCTGGCGATGGAGCGCTTCGTGCCCCACGAGCATTTCATCAAGGGCGTCGAGGGGCAGAACTCGCGCAAGCTGCGCCGCACCTGGCTGTTCGTCTTCGCCATCGCACTGCACAACCTGCCCGAAGGCCTGGCCATCGGCGTGGCGTATGCGGGCAACGACCCGGTGCGCGCGGGGGCCCTGTCGGCCGGCATCGCCATCCAGGACGTGCCCGAAGGGCTGGTGGTGGCGGTCGCCCTGCTGGCCGCAGGGTACCGCCGAGCGGTGGCCGTCGGCCTGGGCATGGCGTCGGGCCTGGTCGAGCCCGTGGGTGCCGTGATCGGGGCGGTTGTGGTGTCGTACTCGGCCGCGCTGCTGCCGTGGGGCCTGGGCTTTGCCGCTGGCGCCATGCTCTTCGTCATCAGCCACGAGATCATTCCAGAGTCGCACCGCAAGGGGCACGAAGCCTATGCCACCGGCGGGCTCATGATCGGCTTCGTGCTCATGATGCTGCTGGACACGGCGCTGGGCTGAGGCATGGACGAAACATCCGCCCGCGTGGCGCCCCAGGCTGGAGACCTGAGCTTCTGCGACGCCGGGCTGTCGCCGCTGGCGCGCGAGCATCAGGCGCTGATGGCTGCTTACGGCCGGGCGCAACGGCGCTGCAGCGAGCGGCTGGCGGCGCAGCAGGCGCAGATCGACCGGCTCACCGCCGAGCTCATGCGTGCGCGCGCCCATGCCCTCGTGCGCGAGACGCAACGGGCCTGGGCGCTGGACGTTCCCCGACCGCCGCGCGGCAGACCCTTGGCGATCCGCCTCCTGTCTCATCGGCCGGCTGGCGGGGAGGCCGACCCGCTCGAAGCCGCGCTGGTCGCCGCCGATCTGGTCATCTGCCAGACCGGCTGCCTGGGCCATGACGCCTACTGGCGCGTGCAGGACCACTGCCGCCGCACCGGCAAGACCTGCGTGCTGGTGGACTTGCCGCAGGCGCCGCGGCGGTCCGCATCCGTCGATAGCGGGCGCTGAAAAGAAAACACCCGCCGAAGCGGGTGAAAGACAGCCCTCAGGGAGGAGGAGGGAAGAGCATCTAAGAACGGGCTGCCTGCGAAGCAGTGTGCGCCGCCCGCCTTAGGCCTGCCTTAAGCATCGCGCCGGGCTACGATGGCAACTCATCACAACACCCGGAGAAGGAGCAACCCCATGCCATCGATGATCGAATCCCTGCTGGCCGCCAACTGGTTCGGCTACCTCGCACGCACGGTGCTGACGTTCATGTTCTGGGCCAGCGGTCTGGCCAAGCTGTTCGACTTCGCCGGCGGCACGGCCGAGATGGCCCATTTCGGACTGCAGCCGGCAGCGGCGTTCAACGCCGCGACGCTGACCGTGCAACTGGTGGGCTCGGCGCTGATCATCGCCAACCGCTGGACCTGGCTGGGCGCCGGTGCGCTGGCTGTTTTCACCGCGCTCACCATCCCGATTGCCCACGCCTTCTGGACCATCACCGAAGAGCCGCTGCGCACCAAGGAGTTCTACGTGGCGATGGAACACATCACCGTGATCGGCGCGCTGATGGTGGTGGCCTGGGCGTCGGTGCGCCGGCCGGCGCGCTGATCAGGCAATAGCCCTGCGCCGTGCCTGCAGCGCGGGCGGGGGACAATACGGCTGCCTCGCCCGTTGGCGGGGTCGAACCCCCGCCAACCCATGATCCCGGATCCCACCGCCGTCGCCCGGCCGTCCGCGCCGCCCGCTCTCTCCGTCGCGCCCATGCTCGACTGGACGGACCGCCACTGCCGCTACTTCCATCGCCTGCTGTCCCGCACCGCCGTGCTCTACACCGAGATGGTGACCACGGGCGCGCTGATCCATGGCGACGTGGCGCGGCATCTGCGGTTCAACGAGGAGGAGCATCCGGTGGTGCTGCAGCTGGGCGGCAGCGAGCCGGCCGACCTGGCGCACGCGGCGCGGCTGGGCGCGCAGTGGGGCTATGACGAGATCAACCTCAACTGCGGCTGCCCGAGCGAGCGCGTGCAGCGCGGCGCGTTCGGCGCCTGCCTGATGGCCGAGCCGCGCCTGGTGGCGCAGGGCGTTCGGGCGATGGTGGATGCGGTGGACATCCCCGTGACGGTGAAGCACCGCATCGGCATCGACCGCACCGAGAGCTATGACTTCGTGCGCGATTTCGTCGGCATCGTGAGCGAGGCCGGCTGCGGCACCTTCATCGTCCATGCGCGCAATGCCTGGTTGCAGGGCCTGTCGCCGAAGGAAAACCGTGAGGTGCCGCCGCTGCGCTACGAGCTCGTGCACCAGCTCAAGCGTGACTTCCCGCATCTGTCCATCCACGTCAACGGCGGCATCAAGGGCGTGGCGCAGATGCGTGCGCAGATCGATGCCGGGCTGGACGGCGTGATGATCGGTCGCGAGGCCTATCACGATCCATGGTCGCTCGCGCAGTGGGATGGCGCCTTCGATGCGGTAGGGGCGCCTCTCGCGCTCACGCGTGAAGAGATCGAAGCGCGCATGGTGGCCTACATGGAGCGCGAGGCCGCCGCCCATGGCACGGCATGGCAATCGATCGCGCGCCACATGCTGGGCCTGTACAACGGCCTGCCCGGCGCGCGCCGCTGGCGCCAGGTGTGGAGCGACCACCGCCTGAAAACGCGCCCGGCGCGCGAGGTGATGGCTCTGGCGCACGAGCGGCCGGCGATGGCTGCGGCCTGAGCACCGCGATCAGCGCAGCAGCGCAGGGCGCCGCGCTTCAGCCCGCCGCTTCGAGCCCGTTGTCGAAATGTTCCTGCATGCGCGTGGCGGCGCCCTCGGCGTCACGTGCGGTCAGCGCCTGCATGATGGCGCGATGCTCGGCCAGCGACTCGGCCACGCGGCCCGACTTCAGCAGCGAGTTGTGCCGGTTGAGCTTCATGACTTTGCGCAGGTCGGCCACCATCTGGTTGCGCCAGCGGTTGTCGGCTACCTCCAGCAGCTTCATATGGAAGCGTTCGTTGACCTCGAAAAAGCGTTCGCGGTCGCCGGTGGCGGTTTCGAGTTCGGCGTGCAGGCTGGCAAGTTCCGCCAGTTGGGCCGGCGTGGCGCGCGTGGCGGCCACGCGGGCTGCATCGGATTCGAGCAGCGAGAGCAGGTGATAGACCTCGGCCAGGTCGCGCTGGGACACTTCGGTCACATAGGCGCCGCGCCGCACCTTCATCGTCACCAGGCCTTCGGCGGCCAGCACCTTGATGGCTTCGCGCAGCGGCGTGCGGCTGATGCCGTATTCCTGCGCCAGCTTGAGCTCGTCAATCCAGCTGCCGGGCTCGAGGTCGCGCCGGAAGATGCGCTGGCGCAGCAGTTCGGCCACTTCTTCATAGAGCGGACGGGGAGTCAGGGAGACGGCGGACATGGCGACGAGTGTAATCGCGCCGAAAGCTTTGCATTCATAATTATGAATAACTAGAATGGCGGGCGACGCGCAACTTTGCGGCTGCACGCTTTTTTTGACCCAGCTTCCTGCCCATCACTTGTCGAGTGCCCGCGTGACGACACCTCCCACCACGATCGAACTCACGGAAATCATCTTTCCGGACGACGCCAACCATTACGGCACGCTGTTCGCCGGCAATGCCCTCAAGCTCATGGCCAAGGCGGCATTCCTCGTGGGGCGCCGCCGCGCGGCCTGCGACGTGGTGATCGCCGGCGTGAACGGCGTGAAGTTCCTGACGCCGGTGCCTGTCGGCCACGTGCTCACGCTGCGCGCCGCCGTCTCGCGCGTGGGCCGCACGTCGATGACCGCCCAAGTCCACGGCTGGGCCGAAGCGGTCGGCGCTGCGCGCCAGCAAGTTCTCGAGGGTGTGTTCGAGCTGGTGGTGGTGGATGCCGCCGGCCGCCCCGCACCCGTCGATCGCCCCATTCAGCAAACCAAGGAGACCGAATGACCAACGCTGCCGAAACCACACCCGCGACGTTCAAGCCCAAGAAGTCCGTGGCCCTCTCGGGTGTCACGGCCGGCAACACGGCGCTGTGCACCGTGGGCCGCACCGGCAACGACCTGCATTACCGCGGCTACGACATCCTCGACATCGCCGAAGTGTGCGAGTTCGAGGAAATCGCCCATCTGCTGGTGCACGGCAAGCTGCCCACCGAGGCCGAACTGCGCGGCTACAAGGCCAAGCTGCGATCGCTGCGCGGCCTACCGGCCGCCGTCCGCGTGGCGCTGGAGGCGCTGCCGGCCGCTGCCCATCCGATGGACGTCATGCGCACAGGCGTGTCGGTGCTCGGCTGCGTGCTGCCCGAGAAGGACGACCACAACACGCCCGGCGCGCGCGACATCGCCGACCGTCTCATGGCCTCCCTCGGTTCGATGCTGCTGTACTGGTACCACTTCAGCCACAACGGCCAGCGCATCGAGGTGGAGACCGACGACGACTCGATCGGCGGCCACTTCCTGCACCTGCTGCACGGCCGCGCGCCCTCGGCCGCCTGGGTGCGGGCCATGCACACCTCGCTCAACCTGTATGCCGAGCACGAGTTCAATGCCTCCACGTTTGCCTCGCGCGTGATCGCCGGCACGGGCAGCGACATGCACTCGGCCGTGGCCGGTGCCATCGGTGCGCTGCGCGGTCCCAAGCACGGCGGCGCCAACGAGGTGGCGTTCGAGATCCAGAAGCGCTATGACACGCCCGACGAGGCCGAGGCCGACATCCGCCGTCGCGTCGAGGCCAAGGAAGTCGTCATCGGCTTCGGCCATCCGGTCTACACCGTGAGCGACCCGCGCAACGTGGTCATCAAGGGCGTGGCGAAGTCGCTGTCGCAGGAGGCAGGCTCGATGAAGATGTACGACATCGCCGAGCGGCTGGAGAGCGTGATGTGGGAGATCAAGAAGATGTTCCCCAACCTCGACTGGTTCAGCGCCGTCAGCTACCACATGATGGGCGTGCCCACGGCCATGTTCACGCCGCTGTTCGTGATCGCGCGCACCAGCGGCTGGGCGGCGCACATCATCGAGCAGCGCATCGACAACAAGATCATCCGCCCCAGCGCCAACTACACCGGCCCCGAAGACCTGGCCTTCGTGCCGATCGCCGAGCGCAAGTAAGACAAGCAACGATGACCGGTGGCGCCGCAGGGCGCCGCGCGCCCCATGAACAACTCGTACAGAAAAAACCTGCCCGGCACCGCGCTGGACCATTTCGATGCCCGCGAGGCGGTCGATGCGTTGCAGCCCGGCGCCTGGGCGCGCCTGCCCTACACCTCGCGGGTGCATGCCGAGAACCTGGTGCGCCGGTGCGATCCGGCCATCCTCGAAGATTCGCTGCGCCAGCTCATCGAGCGCCGCCGCGACCGCGACTTTCCGTGGTACCCGGTGCGCGTGGTCTGCCACGACATCCTGGGCCAGACCGCGCTGGTCGATCTGGCCGGCCTGCGCGATGCCATCGCGGCGGAAGGCGGCGATCCGGCGCAGGTGAATCCGGTGGTGCCGGTGCAGCTCATCGTCGACCATTCGCTGGCCGTGGAGTGCGGCGGCTTCGATCCCGATGCGTTCGCCAAGAACCGCGCCATCGAAGACCGCCGCAACGAAGACCGCTTCCACTTCATCGAGTGGACGAAGAAGGCCTTCGCCAACGTGGACGTGATCCCCGCGGGCAACGGGATCATGCATCAGATCAATCTGGAGAAGATGTCGCCGGTGGTCTACGTGCAGGACGACGGGCAGGGCGGCAAGGTCGCTTTCCCCGACACCTGCGTGGGTACCGACAGCCACACGCCGCACGTCGATGCACTGGGCGTGATCGCCGTCGGCGTGGGTGGGCTGGAAGCCGAGAACGTGATGCTCGGCCGCGCCTCGTGGATGCGCCTGCCCGATATCGTGGGCGTGGAGCTGACGGGCCGCCGCCAGCCAGGCATCACTGCCACCGACATCGTGCTGGCGCTCACCGAATTCCTGCGCAAGGAAAAGGTCGTCGGTGCCTACCTGGAGTTCTTCGGCGAAGGCGCGCGCAGCCTCACGATCGGCGACCGGGCGACCATCTCCAACATGTGCCCCGAATACGGCGCCACCGCCGCGCTGTTCTCCATCGACGAGCAGACGCTGGACTACCTGCGCCTGACCGGCCGCGACGAGGCGCAGGTCAAGCTGGTCGAGACCTATGCGAAGGCCGCCGGTTTCTGGGCCGACACGCTGGCCGGTGCCGAATACGAACGCGTGCTGTCGTTCGACCTCAGCGCCGTGGTGCGCAACATGGCCGGCCCGTCCAACCCGCACCGGCGTCTGCCCACCTCGGCGCTGGCCGAGCGCGGCATCGCGACCGGCCTGGACCAGGCCCGCGCGCAGGAGGCGCAGGGCCTCATGCCCGATGGCGCCGTGATCATCGCGGCCATCACCAGTTGCACCAACACCAGCAATCCGCGCAACGTGATCGCCGCCGGCCTGCTGGCGCGCAATGCCAACCGGCTCGGGCTGGTGCGCAAGCCCTGGGTCAAGTCGTCGCTGGCGCCGGGCTCCAAAGCGGTCGAGCTCTACCTCAGGGAGGCCGGCCTGCTCGCCGACCTGGAGAAGCTCGGCTTCGGCATCGTCGCGTTCGCGTGCACCACCTGCAACGGCATGTCGGGCGCGCTCGATCCGCAGATCCAGCAGGAAATCATCGATCGCGACCTGTACGCCACGGCCGTGCTCTCGGGCAACCGCAACTTCGACGGGCGCATCCACCCGTATGCCAGGCAGGCGTTCCTCGCATCGCCTCCGCTGGTGGTGGCGTATGCCATCGCAGGCACGATGCGCTTCGACATCGAGCAGGATGTGCTGGCCGTGGTGGACGGCCGCGAGATCCGCCTCAAGGACATCTGGCCCGCTGACGAGGAAATCGACGCCGTGGTGCGCACGGCGGTGAATCCGGCCCAGTACCGCGCGGTGTACGAGCCCATGTTCGCGCTGCGCGTGGACGACGGCGAGCGCGTGAGTCCGCAGTACGACTGGCGGCCGCAATCCACCTACATCCGCCGCCCGCCCTACTGGGACACCGAAGGCGTGGGCGCGCTGGCCGCCAACCCGCGCACGCTCACCGGTATGCGGCCGCTGGCGCTCCTGCCCGACAACATCACCACCGATCACCTCTCGCCCTCCAATGCCATCCTGATGGACAGTGCTGCGGGCGAGTACCTGCACCGCATGGGCCTGCCGGAGGAAGACTTCAACTCCTACGCCACCCACCGCGGCGACCACCTCACGGCCATGCGCGCCACCTTCGCCAACCCGACGCTGAAGAACGAGATGGTGCGCAATGCCGATGGCAGTGTGCGCGCCGGCTCGCTCGCCCGCATCGAGCCCGAAGGCCGTGTGGTGCGCATGTGGGAGGCGATGGAGACCTACCTCGAACGCCGGCAGCCGCTCATCGTCATCGCCGGCGCCGACTACGGCCAGGGCTCGTCGCGCGACTGGGCCGCCAAGGGCGTGCGCCTGGCCGGCGTCGAGACCGTGGTGGCCGAAGGCTTTGACCGCATCCACCGCACCAACCTCATCGGCATGGGCGTGCTGCCGCTGGAATTCCAGCCTGGCACGTCGCGCCTCACCCTGGGCCTGGACGGCAC
>JAGOCV010000425.1 GCA_017998575.1 Burkholderiaceae bacterium | reverse complement strand
GAGCGTGACGAGCTCAAGGGTGGCCTGCAGCGCGTCGCGCTCGAAAAAGACCTGGCCGAGCGGGCGCTGAGGGAAAAGTACGAAACGCAGATCCGCGACCGCGACGACGCCATCGAACGCCTGCGCGACATGAAGGCGAAGCTGTCCACCAAGATGGTGGGCGAGACGCTGGAGCAGCACTGCGAGATCGAGTTCAACCGCATCCGCGCCACGGCCTTTGCGCGCGCGTACTTCGAGAAAGACAACGACGCGCGCAGCGGCAGCAAGGGCGACTACGTATTCCGCGACTTCGACGAGGCCGGCAACGAGATCGTCTCGATCATGTTCGAGATGAAGAACGAGAGCGACACCACCGCCACGCGCAAGAAGAACGAGGACTTCCTGAAAGAGCTCGACAGGGACCGCACCGAGAAGAACTGCGAGTACGCCGTGCTGGTGTCGCTGCTGGAGCCCGAGAGCGAGCTCTACAACACCGGCATCGTCGACGTGTTCCACCGCCATCCCAAGATGTACGTGATCCGGCCGCAGTTCTTCATCCCGATGATCACGCTGCTGCGCAATGCGTCGACCAAGGCGCTGGCCTACAAGTCGGAGCTGGCACTGGTGAAGGCGCAGAACCTGGACATCACCCGCTTCGAGACGCAGCTCGACGAGTTCAAGACCGCGTTCGGCCGCAACTGGCGGCTCGCCTCCGACGGTTTCGAGGAGGCCATCAAGCGCATCGACGAGGCGATCAAGGATCTGGAGAAGACCAAGGAAGCGCTGCACAAGTCGGCCAACAACCTGCGCCTGGCCAACGACAAGGCCGAAGACCTGACCATCAAGAAGCTGACCCGCGGCAACCCCACGATGGCCGCGCAGTTTGCGGCGCTCAAGGGCCCCGACGAGGCGTAGGGCGGCCTGTGCCCTGGCGCGCGAGCCACTGTCCTACGCCAGGCGCGGCGGCGGGATGACTGTGCCTTCCGGGGCGCCGGGCGACGATACGGCAATGGCCGGCGGGCGTGTGCATGCCCTGGGTGTGCAGCCGCAGCCGGCCCTCTTTTTCAGGAGATTGCCGTGTCTTTGCGTCTGCTCGTCGTCATTCTGGCCCTGGGTGTGCTGGGGGCGTTCACCGCCGTCAACTGGGGCACCTTCGTCGCACCGTCCACGCTCGACCTGTTCTTCACGCAGGTGCAGGCACCGCTGGGCATGATCATGCTGGGCGTGCTGGTGGCCGTGTCGCTGGCGTTCGTGGCCTACATGTCGTTCTGGCAAGGCAATGTGCTGATGGAAATGCGCCGCATGCACAAGGAAGTCGAACGCCAGCGCTCGCTGGCCGAGCAGGAAGAGCAATCCCGCCTGCGCGAGGTGCGCGAAGACATCGCGCGGCTGCACGGCCGCATCGTGCAGGCGCAGGACGGCCTGAGCCAGGAGATCCGCGAGAACGGCGACTCGCTCGCTGCCTCGCTGGCCGTGATGGACCAGCGCCTGATCGACGGCCGCGTCGTGGATGACGACGCCATTCCCTATGGCGCGCCGCACACGCCCGTGCGCGCCCGCTCGGCCGGCCTGCCGCCGATGGTCTGAGCCAACCCAGCCACAGCCTTCCCACGCATCTTCGGCGCACCATGACGAATCCCACCCACGCCCAGACCATCGGCCGCTACCTCGTCACGCCGATCACGCGCCTGACCGACGCCGGCCTGTACGCTGCGTCGGTGTCGATCCGGCGCGGAATGCACGATCGCATCTATCGGTTCACGCAGCGCTTCACCAGCGATTCGGCGGCCATGCAGTACGCGATGACGCAGGCCCGCAGCATGGTGCTCGGCAACCGCCTGGCCTGAGCGTCGGCAAGCGACGCCCCCGCGATGCGGTTGGCTGGCGGCTGTAGGACAAGCCGCACAGCGGCGCGGTGGCCGCGCCGTTATGCTGCGTGCAGATGACCACGACGACAGCTCCCGAAGAGGCGCCGGCGGCGACCGCCACCCACTCCCCCTCCACGCGAGCGCGCTCGCAGGCTTCGGTGTTCGTGGCCGGCGGTGGTGCCATGGGCGCCCGATTGCGGGATTTCGACTGGAGCACCACGCCGCTGGGCCCCATCGACACCTGGACGCCCGTGCTTCGCATCACGGTCGACCAGATGATGAACTCGGGCTTTCCGGCCTGCCTGTTCTGGGGCCCCGATTTCATCGCCATCTACAACGACGGCTACAAGCCGATTCTGGGCAGCAAGCCCGAGGCGCTCGGTCAGCCGATGCGCGTGACATGGCCCGAAGTGTGGGAGAGCCTGCGTCCCGTCGCGGAGAAGGCGCTGGCCGGCGAGGCCACCTTCATCGAAGACCATCATCTCGAAGTGGACCGGCAGGGCTTCATCGAGGACGCCTGGTTCACCTTCAGCTACAGCCCTGTGCTCGACGAGCACGGCCAGGTGGTCGGCATGATCGACACGGTGGTGGAGACCACCGCCAAGATGCTCGCGCAGCGCGAGTCCACACGACAGCACCAGCGCCAGCGCGCCATGCTGGAGCAGATGCCCGGCTTCGTCGCGCTGCTCAGCGGCCCCGAGCACCGCTACGAGTTCGTCAACGACGCGTACCGCGATGTCGCCGGGCACCGCGAGTTCATCGGCCGTACGGTGCGTGAAGTCTTGCCCGAACTGGCGGAGCAGGGCTACTTCGAGCTGCTGGACCGGGTGTACGCCACGGGCCTGTCGATGAACGCGGCGGCGCTGCCGATCCGGCTCGATCGCGAGGACGGCGAACGCTTCATCGACCTGCTGTTCGCGCCCACGCGCGACGAGCAGGGTGCGATCCAGGGCGTCTTCGTGGG
>JAGOCV010000424.1 GCA_017998575.1 Burkholderiaceae bacterium | reverse complement strand
TTTGACATGATCGGGGCCTCCTGCCACTTGATACTAACAAAGTATATACGCCGTCATTACTAAGCGCTATTCACAGAACGCTGCAAGGCGGGCGTGCGCTAGGCCAAGGCCTGTCGGAAAACATTTGATTGTCGACAGATCTTCAACAGCCCTCTGCACCAAGCTCCGAGTGGCCGCAAAATTGTGCGGAAAACTGTGTCGCCAGACGCTACCATGCGGAAACCGCGTCTTGATGGTTTTCCGCTTATGTTAGTAGGTTACATGCGCGTGTCGTCAGATTCCGACCGGCAGAGCACGGACTTGCAGCGCGACGCGCTGCTCGCCGCCGGCGTCGATCCGCGTCACCTGTTCGAGGATTACGCCTCCGGCGCGAAGGACGACCGCGCCGGCTTGGTGCAGGCGCTCGAATTCGTCAGGCCCGGCGACGTACTGGTCGTGTGGAAGCTCGACCGGCTCGGCCGATCGCTGTCGCACCTACTCACCATCGTGACCTCGCTCAAGGACAAGCGGGTGGCGTTCCGCTCGCTGACGGAGAATCTGGACACCACCACGCCATCGGGCGAGTTTCTATTCCAGGTGTTCGGCGCGCTCGCGCAGTACGAGCGCGCCTTGATCCAGGAGCGTGTCGTTGCCGGCCTGGCTGCTGCCCGCAAACGTGGCCGGATCGGTGGGCGGCCGCAGGCAATCACCGGCGAGAAGCTGGATGCCATTATCGCCGCGCTCGAAGGTGGCATGTCCAAGGCAGCCGTGTGCCGCAACTTCGGCGTGAAGCGGACCACCTTGATCGAAACTCTGACGCGGGCCGGCTGGCCCGCGTCAGTGCCCCCAGGAGCGTAGCGGTATGGCGGACGGCGGCGGCAGTAAGGAAGATCAGTGGGTATTGGCGCCAGCCGAACGCGAACTGGTGATGACCAAAAACCGGGCGAACCGGTTGGGCTTTGCCATCCTGCTGACCTTCTTCCGCGATCGCGGCCGTTTTCCGCGCGACGAAACCGAAGTCGAGGTACAGGGCATAGCCGCGCTCGCCAAACAACTCGACGCACCCGCGCCCATCGATGGCGAAGCCTTCCTCACGGGCCGCACTGCCGAGCGGCTGCGCGGCGAAATCCGCGTGCGTTTCGGCTTCCGCGAAGCGACGGTAGCCGATGCCGAGATGCTGACGGAGTGGCTGCGTGATCATGTTGCCGGAGAAGTTGGCGGTGACATTGAGCCGATGATCGAGCGGCTGGAAGGACGTTGCCGCGAACTCGCCATCGAGCCGCCGAAACCAGACCGGATGGAGCGCATCGCGCGCAGTGCGTTGCGCTCCCACGAAGACCGCTTCCATAGCTGCGTGTATGGGCGGCTGCCGCCCGCGACTCGCGAACGCCTGGATGCCTTGCTGCGCCCAGAAGAATCGGGCCACGGGGAGAGCGCCGTTGAAGATGCTCAAGGCGAAGCCGCAGGCAACGCGCCGGCCGTCTTGCTGAAACTGCGCGGCAGTCCCGGCCGCCCAAGCCTTGCCAGCATGCAGGATGAGTTGGCGAAGCTCGAACTGATCCGGGGGATCGAGCTGTCTGCCGATCTGTTCGACCGGACTTCGCCGCGTGACCTGGAGCGCTGCCGCCAGCGTGTGTCGGTCGAGGTTCCCCGCGACCTGCGCCGACATCCCGATGCAGCGCGCCTCACCTGGCTGGCCGCTTTCGTCCACCTGCGCGCCCGCAGCCTGACCGACGACCTGGTGGACTTGCTGATCGAGACCATCCACCAGATCGGCGCGCGTGCCGAACGCAAGGTCGAACGCGAACTGCTGGAGGACCTCAAGCGCGTGTCCGGCAAGCAGAACCTGCTGTTCAATCTGGCCGACGCCACCTTGGCCCAGCCGGACGGCGTGGTGCGCGACGTGGTGTTTCCAGTGGTCGGCGAGCAGACGCTGCGCGATCTGGTCAAGGAGTGGAAGGCCACCGGCCCGACCTACCGCATCACGCTGCGCACTGTGATCCGCAATTCGTACCAGGGCCACTACCGGCGCATAGTACCGACCTTGCTGGCCGCGCTGGTATTCCGCTCCAACAACGACCGCCACCGCCCGGTGATGGACGCGCTCGCACTGGTGAAGCGCTTTGCCGACACCAAGGTGCATACCTTCCCAGCCGACATCGAGGTGCCGCTCGATGGCGTGGTACGTGGCCTGTGGCGAGAAGCCGTCATGGAGACGGACGCCGCCGGCCGGGATCGGGTCAACCGCGTCACCTATGAAATCGCCGTGCTGGAAGCCCTGCGCGAGCGGCTGCGCTGCAAGGAAATCTGGGTGGTCGGCGCGAACCGCTACCGCAACCCCGACGACGATCTGCCGGCTGACTTCGAGCAAAACCGCGAGGACTACTACCGGGCGCTGAACCTGCCTCTCGATGTGGAGCGCTTCATCGCCGACTTGCAGGCCGAAATGCGCGCGGCGCTGTCCACCTTCGACGCTGGCTTGAAGAAGAATCCATCCGTCCGGCTGAGCAGCAAGGGCGGTGGCTGGATCACGCTGACGCCGCTCGATGCGCAACCCGATCCCCCCAATCTGACCGCGCTAAAGGCCGAACTCAATGTCCTCTGGCCGATGACCAGCCTGCTCGATATGGTCAAGGAAACCGATCTGCGGTTGAGCTTTACCGATGCCCTGAAAAGCCCGACCTCCTACGAGTCGATGGATCGCTCGGTGTTGCAGCCGCGCCTGCTCCTGTGTCTGCACGGCCTGGGCACCAATGCTGGCTTGCAGCGCATGGCCGGGCTGGATTCCGGCACCACGGCGCGCGACCTGGCCTATGTGCGCCGCCGTTACATCAGCGTGGACGCGATGCGCCG
>JAGOCV010000423.1 GCA_017998575.1 Burkholderiaceae bacterium | reverse complement strand
GGGTCGTAGTAACCGGCGAACGAGAAGCTGTGGGCCGACTTGAGCCAGCCATGGTCCGCATGGCCGCGGTCCTGCGATCGGCGAAGTGTGAGCATGGTTCTCTCCTGTGTGTGGTGCCACACCGTCGCGGCACCGATGGAGTGAATGTAGGCGCACGGGAGGCGCAGCCGGCTGCATCGGATTGAAGACATCATTCAGTTTTTTTGAACTAACATGGCGATTCGATGCAAAAAGCACGCAACGCCCTCACCCCTGATTCGCTCGCACTGCTGCAGGCCGTGGCCAGCACGGGCAGCTTCGCCGCAGCGGCGCGCGCGCTCGATCTGGTGCCCAGCGCGCTCACCTACCGCGTGCGCCAGATCGAGGATGCGCTCGACGTGCTGCTGTTCGACCGCAGCTCGCGCCAGGCCCGCATCACGCCGGCCGGTGCCGAGTTGCTGCGCGCCAGCGAGCACCTGCTGGAAGAAATCGATGCCGTCGCCAACCGCGTCAAGCGCGTGGCCACAGGCTGGGAATCGCAGCTCACCATCGCGGCCGACGGCGTGATCTCGCGGCCGGTGCTGATGGAGCTGACCGAGGCGTTCTTCGCGCTGGAGCCGCCCACGCGCGTGCGCATCCGCGACGAGACACTGGCCGGCACGCTGGAGGCGCTCACGTCGGGCCACGCGGATCTGGCCATCGGCGTGGTGCTGGAGCCCACCACCGTGGCCGGCGTGCAGAACAAGCCGCTGGGCGCGCTGAACTTCGTCTATGCCGTGGCGCCCCACCATCCGTTGGCTCCTCTGCAGGGACTCATTCCCGACGACGTGCTGCGCCAGCACCGCGCGGTGGCCGTGGCCGATTCGGTGCAGCGCGGGCGCGGGCTCACCGTCAACCTGCTGGGCGGGCAGGATGTGTTCACCGTGCCCACGATGCAGGCCAAGCTCCAGGCGCAGTTGCGCGGCCTGGGCGGCGGCTTCGTGCCCGAGCCGATGGCGCGGCCCTACATCGAGACGGGCCGGCTCATCGTCAAGACGGTGGGCCGCGTGGCACGCCAGGGCCGCATGAGCTACGCGTGGCGCACCCGCGGCGAGCCGGGCGACGTGGGTCGTGGCCTGTCGTGGTGGCTGGAGCAACTGGAGCGGCCCAAGACGCGCGCGGCACTGCTGGAGCGCCACCATGCGGCCTGAAGCGTCAAGTTCGCCGTACATCGGCCGCTTCGCGCCCTCGCCCACCGGCCTGCTGCATGCGGGCTCGCTGGTCGCAGCGCTGGCCAGCTGGCTCGATGCGCGCGCGCATGGCGGCCGCTGGCTGGTGCGCATCGAGGATGTCGATACGCCGCGATGCCAGCCCGGCGCGGCCGAAGCCATCCTGCGGCAACTGGCGGCCTGCGGGTTGCTGCCCGACGAGCCGCCGGTGTGGCAATCCGCCCGCGGCCCGGCCTACGAGGCAGCGCTGCGGCAGCTGATCGAGCGCGGCACGGTCTACCCCTGCGCATGCTCACGCCGCGACATCGAAGCGGCCTGGGCGGCGCGCGGACGCCAGCCCGAGCGCCATGGCGAGCTGCCCTACCCCGGCACCTGCGCGAGTGGCCTGCACGGGCGTCCCGCGCGGGCGTGGCGCCTGCGGCTGCCGGCCGATGCACGGGTCACCTGGCACGACCGCCGGCTGGGCGCTCAATCGCAGGACGTGACGCGCGCCGTGGGCGACTTCGTGCTGCGCCGTGCCGATGGCCTGTGGGCCTATCAGCTCGCCGTGGTGGTGGACGACGCAGCGCAGGGCATCACCCATGTCGTGCGCGGCGAAGACCTCGCCGACAACACCCCGCGCCAGTACCTGCTGCAACAGGCCCTCGGCCTGCCGGCACCGCGCTATCTGCATACGCCCCTCGTGCTGGGCGCGAACGGCGAAAAGCTCTCCAAGCAGAACGGCGCCGCTCCGCTGGAACTCGGCACGCCGCAGGCGGCCGTGGGGTCACTGCGGCTGGCGGCCACGGCGTTGGGCCTGCCTGCGGGCGACGCCGCCACGCCTGCCGGGGCACTGGCCGGCTGGCTGCCGGCATGGCGCGGTCTCTACAATGCCAGCCCGAGCCGAGACCTGCCCCGATGAGCGCCGCCGACCCCACGCCCGACCCCACGCCCGATGCCCTGCCTGCCACCGAACGACCGGCTGGCGCACCCGACGACGTCGCGTATCCGAAGGCGATCCGCAGCTTCGTGCGCCGCGCCGGCCGCACCACCACGGGTCAGGCCCGCGCGTTCGAGGCCTTCGGCCCGCAATTCCTGCAGCCCTACACCGGCCAGCCGCTCGACTACGCGCAGGCATTCGGCCGCGAGGCGCCCACGGTGCTGGAGATCGGCTTCGGCATGGGCGAGGCCACCGCGCACATTGCCGGGCTCATGCCCGACACCAACTTCCTGTGCTGCGAGGTGCACGAGCCCGGCGTGGGCGCGCTGCTCAAGCGCATCGGCGGGCAGCACCTGACGAACATCCGCATCGTGGCGCACGACGCGGTCGAGGTGATCGACCACATGCTGGCGCCGGCCAGCCTGGCCGGCGTGCACATCTTCTTTCCCGATCCGTGGCACAAGAAGCGCCACCACAAGCGCCGGCTGGTGCAGCCCGCGCTGATCGCACGGCTGGCCACGCGGCTGGCGCCCGGCGGCTACCTGCACTGCGCCACCGACTGGGAGCCCTACGCCCGGCAGATGGTGGAGGTGCTCGCGGCCGAGCCGCAACTGGCCAACACCGCCACCGACGCCACCGGCTTCGCGCCCAAGCCGCACTACCGTCCGCTCACCAAGTTCGAGAACCGCGGCCTCAAGCTGGGCCACGGCGTGTGGGACGTGGTGTTC
>JAGOCV010000130.1 GCA_017998575.1 Burkholderiaceae bacterium | reverse complement strand
GAGCAGTCGTTCCTGGCGTTCAGGCGGCAGGCTGTCCCAGGCGCGGCGCGTGTCGGAGAACAGCGTGTCGGCACCTTCGGCGGGGGTCTCGATGCCGTAGAGCAGGGTATAGGCCGTGGGATGGGCGAAGTAGCCCTGGTCGGTGTGCCAGCCGTAGCCGTCGGTGGCCGAGCCGATGGGGCGGCCGTTCTCGACAATGTTCGACAGCGTGTAGATCTTGGGGTGGCCGGGTTTGGCGAACTGGTCCATCACGCTCTCTTCGACACTGCCCAGCCGCTCGGCCACGGCCTGGACGGCCTCGGGCGACAGCGACTGGCCCGGAAACACCAGCACGCCGTGGTGCGCGAGCAGGGCGGGAAAGCGTTCGAAGAAATCAGGCTGGGACTGGTTGAGGTCGAGTCCGGTCACGCGCGCGCCGAAGCTGGCGCCGGGGGCGGTTTCGAGGGTCCAGGATGGGGTGGGCACTGTGGGGTCCGTTCTCGTTGGTTGATGCGAATCAAGCGTTGAGACGGATTCTGGTGAGCACCGGCGCGCGTGAAAACCAGCAAATTCCGCACGGAGCGTTCTCTAAAAGAGCGCACCTGCATGGTGCCCCTTTCTTTCATTCGGCGGCGGTGTCGTGCATCAGCGAGCCCACGAGCTGGGCGAACCGCGACGCCGCCACCGACAGCGTGCGGCCGCGCCGCGCCAGCAGCACCAGCCGGGCACTGGCCAGCACTGGATCGCGCAGCGGGATGGCGACCAGGTCGCCGCGCTCCACCTCGGCCTGCACGCCCGCCGCAATCTGGAAGAAGATGCCGTTGCCGCTCTGCGCGAACCGTGCCATCAGCTCGAAGCTGTTGCTCTCCAGGGAGGGTGACAGGGTCATGCCGGCGCGCTGGGCCAGTGCCTCGATCAACACCCGGCTGCCGGCCGTGGGATTGCCCGGATAGGTGAGCACGTACGGGTGTGCGAGGCAGTCGCTCAGCCAGAGGTGGCGGCGGTCGGCGAGCGGATGCCGGCGCGACATCACCGCCTGGAGCGGTGCCGTGACTTCGTCCAGCCGCGTGAGCATGGCGTTGGCTGGCGGGTGGAACAGCAGGCCCAGTTCAGACTCGTCTTCCAGCAATTCGTGGAACGTGCGCTCGGTGGTGCCGTTGACCACGGTGAACGACACCTTGGGATGGCTCTCGCGGAAGCGCACGACGGCGTTGGAGAGCAGGTCGCGCGTGGCCGACTCGTGGGCGCTGATGCGCACATGGGCGCGCCGCAGTCCGCGCATCTCTTCCAGCCGCCAGCGCAGCAGGTCGAAGTCGCGCTTCTGGTCGCGGATGTGCGCCAGTAGCATCTCGCCGGCGCCCGTGGGTCGCATGCCGCGCGGCAAGCGCTCGAAGAGTTCGACGCCGAGCGATTCCTCGAGCTCGCGCAACTGGCGGTTGAGGGCGGATGCCGCCACGTGCACCGTCTCGGCCGCCTTGCGGATCGAGCCGGCGCGCGCGATGGCGTCGACATAGAGGAAGACTTTGGGAAGCACAGGCAGGTCTGGTGGCGGGTGATGGCGGAGCCAAGCAAAAAGCGTGGCACCCCGCAGGCCAGCAGGGGCGCGGCGATAATCCGACGCTTATGCGAATCCGCTTCTCCAAAATGCAAGGCGCGGGCAACGACTTCGTCGTGCTCGACGAAATGCGCGACCGGCTGGGGCTGTCAGCGGCCCAGTACCGGTTCCTGGCCGACCGGCATTTCGGCGTGGGCGCCGACCAGGTGCTGTCGGTGCGGCCGTCGCCCGCTCCCGGCGTCGATTTCGAGTACGTGATCCACAACGCCGACGGTGGCGAGGTGGAGCAGTGCGGCAACGGCGCGCGCTGCTTCGTGCGCTACGTGCGCGACCGCGGCCTCATCGACCGTGACGTCGTGCGTGTGCAGACGCTCTCGGGCGTGATCGAGCCGCGCATCAACGACGACGGACGCGTCACGGTGGACATGGGCGCGCCGGTGTTCGAGCTCGAACGCGTGCCGTTCGATGCCTCGGGCCTCACGCCCATCGCCATCAACGGCCAGGACACCTGGCCGCTGGTGCTGCCCGTGCCCGGCGGCGATGCCGCGCCGCGCGCGGCCGTGCTGTCCATGGGCAACCCGCACGCCGTGATGCTGGTGGACGACGTCGACACCGCCCCCGTGGCCGAGTGGGGCCCGCTGATCGAACGCCACGTGCGCTTCCCGCGCCGCGTCAACGCCGGCTTCATGCAGGTGCTGGCGCGCGATCACATCCGCCTACGCGTGTACGAACGTGGCGCCGGCGAAACGCTGGCCTGCGGCACGGGCGCCTGCGCCGCCGTGGTGGCCGGCATCCGCGAGGGGCTGCTGGATCCGCGCGTGGACGTGGACACCCGCGGCGGCCGCCTGACCATCGAATGGGCCGGTGGCGCGGCCCCGGTCTTCATGACCGGACCGGCCACGACCGTGTTCGAAGGCGAAATCGACATTCCGGACGACCTGCAATGAACCCGATGAACCCCATCACCGAAGACGACATCGCCAACTACCTGGTGCACACGCCCGATTTCTTCGAGCGCCACGCCCAGCTGCTGTCCAGCGTGCAGCTGACCAGCCCCCACGGCAACCGCGCCGTGAGCCTGCAGGAGCGCCAGGCCGAGATGCTGCGCGAGAAGATCAAGGCGCTCGAGCACCGGATCATGGACATGATCCGCAATGGCAACGAGAACCTCATCATTGCCGACAAGCTGCAGCGCTGGATGCGCAGCATGCTGCTGGCGCGCGAGCCGCGGCAACTGCCCTCGGTCATCATCGAGCAGTTCCGCGAACAGTTCCTGGTGCCGCAGGCGGCCATCAAGGTGTGGGGCGTCTCCGAAGCCTACGCCACCGAGTCCTTCGCCCAGGGCGCCAGCGACGATGCGCGCAGCTTCGCGTCGTCGCTCACCTCGCCGTTCTGCGGCCTCAACTCGGGCTTCGAGCCCGCCGGCTGGCTGCAGGACCCCAATGCCGCCATCTCGCTGGCGCTGCTGCCGTTGCGCGAAGCCGGCGCGCCGCAGGCGTTCGGCCTGATCGTGCTGGCCTCGCCCGATCCCCAGCGCTTCAACACCGAGATGGGCACCGACTTCCTCGAACGCATCGCCGAGCTGGCCAGCGCCGCGCTGGGCCGCCTGCGCGGCTGACCGGGCCGGCGCACAACCATGGGCGCCGACAGCATGGGCAGCACCGCCGCCGCGCCGCCGGCCCCGCTGGCGGCGTCCGATCTGGCCCTGATCGAGCGCTATCTCGAACACGTCCGCGTCGAAAAGCGCCTGGCGGCCCGCACGGTCGAGCTGTACGCACTCGACCTGCGCCGGCTGGGCGGACAGGCCGCCGCCGCCGGCATCGAGCTCAGGCGTGTGCATGCCGCACACATCCGCCGCTGGGTGGCGCAGATGCACGCCGCTGGCCGCAGCGGGCGCGGCATCGCGCTCATCCTCTCGGGCTGGCGCGGCTTCTATACCTGGCTGGGCCGCGAGGGCCTGATCGATGCCAACCCGGTGCAGGACGTGCGTGCGCCGCGCAGCGGCAAGCCGCTGCCCAAGGCGCTCGATGTGGACGCTGCAATGAAGCTCGCCGGCTTCACCGACCCCGAGGCCGACCCCTGGCCCGAAGCGCGCGACGCCGCGATGGTGGAACTGCTCTACGGCAGTGGCCTGCGCGTGGGCGAGCTGGTGGGGCTGGACGTGGCCGCCAGCGCCACGGCGCGCGGCTGGGTCGACCTGCAGGCCGGCGAGGCCCACGTGCTGGGCAAGGGAAGCAAGCGTCGCACGGTGCCTGTCGGGCAGGCGGCGCGCGATGCGCTGCTGCGCTGGCTGGCCGTGCGTGGCGAAGCGCCGGCCACCACGGGAGAGCCGGCGCTTTTCGTCGGCCGCGCGGGCACGCGCCTGAGCGCCCAGGCGGTCTGGCAACGCCTTCGCCAGCGGGCGCAGCGCGCCGGCCTGGTCGTGCCTGTGCATCCGCACATGCTGCGCCATTCCTTTGCCAGCCACGTGCTGCAATCCAGCGGCGATCTGCGCGCAGTGCAGGAACTGCTGGGCCACGCGAACATCACCACCACGCAGGTCTATACGCGGCTGGATTTCCAGCACCTGGCCAAGGCGTACGACGCGGCGCATCCGCGCGCGCGGCGCGGCAAGGACTGAGGCCTCGCGCCCGCATCCATCATGCAGATGACGCCCCTGATCGCCGTGCACATGACCTGCGCTCTGGGGGCGGTGCTGCTCGGCCCGGTGGCCATCTGGGCGCGCGCGGCCCGCGTGCAGAGGCCGCGCCTGCACCGCGCCTTCGGCTACGCATGGGTGACGCTGATGCTGATGACCACGTTCTCGGCCGTCTTCATCCGCGACTACGGACTGCCCAACATCGCGGGCTATACGCCGATCCACCTGCTGGTGCCGGTCAGCCTGGCATCGCTGTTCTTCGCCTTTCGCTTCCTGCTGCAGGGCAACATCACGGCGCACCGATACACCATGGTGTTCACCTACATCGGCGCCTGCCTGATCGCGGGGGCGTTCACGCTGCTGCCGGGCCGCTACCTCGGCCAGCTGGTCTGGGGCAGGTGGCTGGGCTGGCTCTGACCGCCGCGCCGGCCGCGCCGACAATACGGTCATGAAAACCATCCGCCTCAAGGAAGGCAAAGAGCGCTCGCTGCTGCGCCGTCACCCCTGGATCTTCGAATCGGCCATCGCGCGTGGCGGCGGCGATGCGGGCGAGACCGTGCGCGTAGAGTCGCACGAGGGCAAGTTCCTGGCCTGGGCCGCGTTCAGCCCGGCGTCGCGCATCCGCGCCAGGGCCTGGAGCTTCGACGAGGGACAGCGTATCGACGCCGCCTTCCTGCGCCAGCGTGTGGCCGCCAGCATCGACGCGCGCCGGCTGTTCGACGTGAACAGCGATGGCCTGCGGCTGATCCATGGCGAGGCCGACGGCTTGCCCGGCCTGATCGTGGACCGCTACGGCGACACCCTGGTGGCTCAGTTCCTGGCCACCGGTACCGAGCGCTGGAAGGCCGTGCTGGCCGATGCGCTGCTGGCACACACGGGGCTCGAGCGCCTGTACGAGCGGTCGGACGCCAGTGCGCGCGGCCTGGAAGGCCTGCCCGAAGTCACCGGCTGGCTGCGCGGCGAGGGGCCGACGGAGCATGTGTTGCGCGAGCACGCGTGGCGCCTGTCGCTCGACATCGCCGAGGGCCACAAGACCGGCTTCTACCTGGACCAGCGCGACAGCCGCAAGCGCTTCGCCGACACTGTCGCCCGCCGCGGGTTCGAGCGCGTGCTCAACTGCTACTGCTATACCGGCGGTTTCGCCGTGGCGGCGCTGGCGGGGCAACGCGCGGCTGGCGTGCGCGGGCACGTCACTTCGATCGATTCGTCAGCCCCGGCCCTCGCGCGTGCTGCGGCCAACGTGGCGCTCAATGGCTTCGACGCAGCCGACACCGCTTTCATGGATGCCGACGTGAACGCGTCGCTGCGCCAGTTCCAGAAGGAAGGCCGGCGCTTCGACGCGATCGTGCTCGATCCGCCGAAGTTCGCGCCGACGGTGGCGCACGCCGAACGCGCCGCGCGTGCCTACAAGGACATCAACCGGCTGGCCTTCGGACTGCTGGAGCCGGGCGGCGTGCTGTTCACCTATTCGTGCTCGGGCGGAATCAGCGCCGACCTGTTCCACAAGATCGTGGCCTCGGCCGGCAGCGACGCCGGGGTGGACGGCTACATCACCGAACGCATGGGTGGCGCGCCCGACCATCCCATGACCATCGCCTTCCCGGAGGGCGAGTACCTCAAGGGGCTGATGGTCGTGCGCAAACCGGGGGCTTGACAGCCCGCCTACACTTTCATCAGCAGCCCGCCCCGGTGCGCGGCCACCCCTTTCCACCGAAACGAATATTGCATCCATGAGCCTCATTCCCGCCACCATCCTCACGGGCTTCCTCGGCTCGGGCAAGACGACGCTGCTAAAGCGCATCCTGTCCGAGGCGCACGGCCAGAAGATCGCCGTCATCGAGAACGAGTTCGGCGAGGAAAACATCGACAACGACATCCTGGTGACCGAATCCAAGGAACAGATCGTGCAGATGAGCAATGGCTGCATCTGCTGCTCGATCCGCGAGGATCTGCGCTCGGCCCTGCAGCTGCTGGCCGCCAAGAAGCGCCAGGGCCTGCTGGACTTCGACCGCGTGGTGATCGAGACCACCGGCCTGGCCGACCCCGGCCCCGTGGCCCAGACGTTCTTCATGGACGACGAGATCGCCGAGAGCTACCTGCTCGACTCGATCCTCACCCTGGTCGACGCCAAGCACGCCGCCAACCAGCTCAACGACCGCCAGGAAGCGCGCCGCCAGGTGGGCTTTGCCGACCAGATATTCATCAGCAAGACCGACCTCGTCGCCCAGGACGAAACCGACGCGCTGATGCACCGCCTCAAGCACATGAACCCGCGGGCGCCGCAGCGGGCCGTGCATTTCGGCGACGTGGCGATCAAGGACGTGTTCGATCTGCGCGGCTTCAACCTGAACGCCAAGCTCGACATCGACCCCGACTTCCTCAAGGAAGAAGACCATCACGACCACGACCACGACCATCAGCACGGCGAGCACTGCGACCACCCCTCGCACCAGCACGGCGACCACGATCACGGCCATGGCCATCACCATCATCACGACGACGACGTCAAGAGCTTCGTTTTCCGGGCCGACCGGGCCTTCGATCCGGCCAAGCTCGAGGACTTCCTGGGCGCCATCGTCAACATCTACGGCCCGCGCATGCTGCGCTACAAGGGCGTGCTGAACATGAAGGGCACCGACCGCAAGGTCATCTTCCAGGGCGTGCACCAGCTCATGGGCTCCGATCTGGGCCCGACCTGGGCCGAGGGCGAGGCGCGGGTCTCCAAGATGGTCTTCATCGGCATCGATCTGCCCAAGGACATCCTGCTGCAGGGGCTGGAGCAGTGCCTGGTCTGACCGGCGTGCCCGCCTGACCCACAAAGCGCGGCCCCGGGCCGCGTTCTGCCTTGTATGTCTCGCCGGCGCAACGGCTGTGTCAGCCAACACCGCTTTCGTGCCTCTTGATGGCGCCATGCGCGCAATACGGCGCCACGGCGTGTCGCCGACCTGTTTATTAGGGGTATAACGCGGGGCTTGGTGACAGACTGTGTCTGCGCCGCCACACGCCGCGCGGCCCCGAAGGGCTGGCGATCCGGGAAATCGAGGGGGCTTCTGCCGAGGAGACAGAGGAAGTGAAGCGAGCACAACCCAGCCAGACCAAGGAGCAGTCCGGGATGACGAAGACGGCTTCCACAGGGGCAAGCAGGCGCCCGACGGCGCAGCCTGCGACCAAGGCCCCGGCGGCCAAGCGCCAGGCCGTGGCGGTCAAGCCCAACGCAGCCGCCAAGTCTGCGGCCCCCAAGGTGCCTGCCGGCAAGTCCGTCGCGCCGGCTCAGAAGAAGGCGGTGGCTGCCAAGTCCGCTCCCGTGAAGAAGCCCGTGCCCAAGGCTGCTCCTGCCAAGACCGCTCCGGCCAAGACTGCCGCTAAGCCTGCCGGCAAGTCCGCCGCCGTGGCAAAAAAGGCGCCCACCCCGGCCAAGGCTGCAGCGCCGGCCGCGCCAGCCGCCGCACCCCGCGCGCCGGTGGCCCCGGCTGCCGTGCCGGTATCCGCGCCAAAGGCCTCGCGGTCCTCTAAACTCTCGATTGCCGTTCCCTCGATGCCGCCTGCGGTGGCGTCGACGGCGGCCAAAGCCAGCTACACGCAATCCATGTCCACTCCCGTACTCGCACCCCCTCCGAACGTGACGATCAAGAAAGACCCCAAGCTGGCCAACAACTGGAAAACCAAGACGGCCGACCAGTTGACCGATGCCGAAGTGCTCGCCATGCCCGATGCCGAGTACATGAACGACAAGCAGATGGCGTTCTTCCGCCTGAAGCTCGTCCAGCTCAAGCAGGACATCCTCGACAACGCCGGCGAAACCACCGAGCACCTGCGCGAAGACACCGTCGTCGTGCCCGATCCGGCCGACCGGGCCACCATCGAGGAAGAACACGCGCTCGAACTGCGCACCCGCGACCGCGAGCGCAAGCTGCTCAAGAAGATCGAGCAGTCGATCGCGCGCATCGATGCGGGCGACTATGGCTACTGCGACGAGACAGGCGAGCCCATCGGCGTCGGCCGCCTGCTGGCCCGCCCCACGGCCACGCTGTCGCTCGAGGCGCAGCAGCGCCGTGAGCTCAAGCAGAAGATGTTCGGCGACTGAGGGGCCGCCGGCCTCGTCCACTTCTCCCTCATCTTTCCCCTCCTACCGGTCCACCCACCAGCAGACGCAGGCACGGCACGCACGAGATGTCCAAGGAAGAGAACGGCAACGGCGGCAATGGCATGGGCCTGCTGTCGAAGGTTGTCCGCTTCGTGCGCAACCCGACCACCAACTGGAGCGACCTCGACCAGCAGGACGCCGACCGCGACAGCAGCTACAGCAAGCAGGCGCTCAAGGAGATGATCGAGCGCAAGCGGCGCAACGACTTCGTGCGCAAGCGCGAATTCGACATGCTGCGCAAGCTGCGCCGCCGCGAGGCCCTGGGCGCGCAGAACCCCAACGCGCGGCCCTCTTTCTTCCAGATCAGCACGTCGTCGTCCAAGCCCGACGATCGCGCGATGACGCTCAAGAAGATCGACGAGATCGAAGAGCAGATGTCGATGCAGTGGTGGAAGACCAAGCACGGCGAACCCACCGGCACCGAGCGCACCAGCCATTCGCCGCTGGGCGCCCGCACGGCCGGCGGCCCGGGCACCAATACCAACCCGTCGCCGCTGGGCAACGAGACGGTGCCGCCGGACGGCGTCGTGTTGCGGGCCGAGGGCGACAACCGCACCAACTTCCAGCTCACCGAGCCGGCGATCATGTCGTCCGCGCCGCGTGGCGCGGCGCCCGCGCCCGGGCCGCCGGGCAACAACCTCGACCTGATGGCCAGCGGCTTCTTCGGCTCGGAGATGTTCAACGTCGACGTGGACGAGGTGGCGCACGATCCCGAGCTCGAAGAGGCGGCCATCCGATTCGCCAACGGTGACGACGCCGGCGCCGAGCAGGGCCTGCTCGACGCCATCGCCGATGGCGCGGCGCGCTCGCGCCACGAGGAAACCTGGCTGGCGTTGTTCGACCTGTACCGCGCCACGGGGCAGCACGATCCATTCGAAGCGCTGGCCGACCGGTTCACCCGGAAGTTCGACCGTTCGGCGCCAGCCTGGATCTCGATCCCCGACCTGAACGCCCGGGTGGCGCCGCCGCGCGCACCGGCCGCGCCGGTGGCTCCGATGGACGGCGAAGTCCACTGGGCGGCGCCGGCGTCGCTGACCCTCGAAGGCCTGGCCGGGCTGGTGGCCGTGCTGCGCCGAACCTCGCCGCCCTGGCATCTCGACTGGCGTGCGCTGTCGTCGGTCCAGGACGAGGCGGTGGAGCCGCTCTATCGCCAGCTCGCCATCCTGGCCGAGCAGCCGGCGCAACTGGGTTTCGCCGGCGCGCGGCATCTCGATGCCTTCCTGCAGGGCATGACGCCCTCCAATGACCGCACCGTGGCGCCGGCCTGGTGGCTGCTGCGCATGACGGTGCTGCGCATCCTGCGGCGCCCCGACGATTTCGAACTGGTGGCGCTCAACTACTGCGTGACCTACGAGGTCTCGCCGCCATCCTGGGAGCCGCCGGCCTGCGGCTTCATCGCGCTCGATGGCGATTCGATGTCCGAGCCCGGCAACACATTCATCGGCGAGGCCCACGAATCGCAGGTGCCGACGGTCGGCGGCGAGGGCCAGCCGTCGTCATCGTTCCCCGCCACCGGCGCGCCGGGCAGCGAGCATCCAGGCGCGGCCCTCAAGGTCGATCTGGCCGGGCAGATCCTGGGCGACGCCACGGTCGCGCTCGACGTGCTGGACCAGCGCCTGGCCGGCGCCGAAGACATGGTCATCTCGTGCGCAGGGCTCGTCCGGGTCGATTTCTCGGCCGCCGGCACGCTGCTCAACTGGGTGTCCACGCGCCATGCGCATGGCAAGCGCGTGCATTTCTGCGACGTGCATCGCCTCGTGTCGGCTTTCTTCGGCGTCATCGGCATCAGCGAGCTGGCGCGCGTGACGCCAAGGAAAGACTGAGCCCCCACGCGTGCAGTGAGCCCCCACGCGCGCTCACTGCGTGTAGCGCGCTGCCCCCCGAGGGGGTGCTCGCGCGGGGCCTCGGCAGAGCCGAGGCGTGACCGCGTTGCGGTCAGCGCTGGAACCTGTTCGCCCCCACGCTCGCTCACTGCGTGTAGCTCGCTGCCCCCCGAGGG
>JAGOCV010000129.1 GCA_017998575.1 Burkholderiaceae bacterium | reverse complement strand
CTTTTGCAGCGCGAACATGAAGTCCTTGATCTCGACGATGCTAGGCACCGCATCCTTCGCGTTGCCGAAAAACTCCAGGCACACGGTGCGCGTGTGCTAGGGCATGCGGTGCACCACCCAGCGGCAACTGGTGATCAGGCCGTCACAGCCTTCCTTTTGGATGCCCGGCAGGCCCGAGAGGAACTTGTCGGTCACGTCCTTGCCCAGGCCTTCCTTGCGGAAGGTCTTGCCCGGAATGTCCAGGCGCTCGGTGCGCAGCGGCGTCTTGCCGTCGGCGGCGAAGTAGCGCAGCTCGAAGCTGGCCATCTCGGCGTCGTGGATCTTGCCGAGGTTGTGGTCCATGCGGACCACGTCCAGCCATTCGGCCTGCGGCGTCACCATGCGCCACGAAGCCAGGTTGTCCAGCGCCGTGCCCCACAGCACGGCCTTCTTGCCGCCCGCGTTCATGGCCACGTTGCCGCCCACGCACGAGGCCTCGGCCGAGGTCGGGTCGACCGCGAAAACGAAGCCCGCGCGTTCGGCCGCGTCGGCCACGCGCTGGGTCACCACGCCGGCTTCGGTCCAGATGGTGGGCACCGGGTGTCCGATGCCAGGCATCTGCACGTGCTCGACCTCGGTCATGGCCTCGAGCTTCTCGGTGTTGATGACCGCGCTCTTCCACGTCAGCGGGATGGCGCCGCCGGTGTAGCCGGTGCCGCCCCCGCGCGGGATGATGGTCAGGCCCAGCTCGATGCAGGCGGCCACCAGGCCGGCCATCTCGGCCTCGGTGTCGGGCGTGAGCACCACGAAGGGATATTCGACCCGCCAGTCTGTGGCGTCGGTCACGTGCGACACGCGCGAGAGACCGTCGAACTTGATGTTGTCCCTGGCCGTGTGCCTGTGCAGCACGCGCTGGGCGCGGCGCCGCAGGGCGGCCGTCTCGTCGAAGGTGCGGTCGAAGGCGTCGACGGCGGCACGGGCAGCCACCAGCAGCTCGCCCACCAGCGCGTCGCGGCCGGCGTCGGCAGCGGGCGTGCGGCGCTTCTCGACCTCGGCCAGCCGATGGCGCAGGGCCTCGACCAGCTGGCGACGGCGCTTGGGGTTGTCCAGCAGGTCGTCCTGCAGGTACGGATTGCGCTGCACCACCCAGATATCGCCCAGCACTTCATAGAGCATGCGCGCCGAGCGGCCGGTCTGGCGTTCCTCGCGCAGGCGCGAGAGCAGCTCCCAGGCGGGCGCGCCCAGCAGGCGGATCACGATCTCCCGGTCGGAGAAGCTCGTGTAGTTGTAGGGGATTTCGCGCAGCCGGGCAGGCTCGGAAACCTGCGCCATCAGGGCGGCCAACGCCGTCGGAGCATTCATGGGAAATGTCGTTGCGAACGCCTTGGCGCCCGCCTTGCCGTGGGAGGACGATTTTATTCCGCCCGGCCGGGACGTGCCGGCTGCGCCGGCCATGCCCCGCCATGCGGGCCTATCCGGCCCGCCGGCGGCTAGAACAGCAGGCGCGTGCGCAGCGTGCCGGGCACCTCGGCCAGGCGGGCGGCCAGCGCCTCGGACGACGAGGCGGCATCGATGTCCATGACCACGTAGCCCACACGCTCGTTGGTCTGCAGGTACTGGGCCGAGATGTTGATGCCCAGGTCGGAGAACACGCGGTTGACCTCCGACATCACACCCGGCACGTTGCGGTGCACATGCAGGATGCGGTGCTTGCCGGGGTGGGCGGGCAACGCCACTTCGGGCAGGTTGACCGAGGTGATGGAGGTGCGGTTGTCGCTGTAGCGGATCAGCTTGTCGGCCACTTCGACGCCGATGTTGGCCTGCGCTTCCATGGTGGAGCCGCCCACGTGCGGTGTGAGGATGACGTTGTCCAGGCCGCGCAGGGGCGAAACGAACTCGTCCTTGTTGCTGCGTGGCTCCTCGGGGAACACGTCGATGGCTGCGCCCAGCAGGTGGCCGGACCGCAGAGCCTCGGCCAGCGGGTCGATCTCGACCACGGTGCCGCGCGACGCATTGATCAGGATGGCGCCGGGCTTCATGGCCGCGATCTGGGCCGCGCCGATCATCCACTGGGTCGACGGCAGCTCGGGCACATGCAGCGTCACGATGTCGCTGGTGGCCAGCAGCTCGGCCAGGCTGGCCTGGCGGGCGTTGCCCAGCGGCAGCTTGGCCACGACGTCATGGAACACCACGTGCATGCCCAGCGATTCGGCCAGCACCGACAGCTGCGTGCCGATCGAACCGTAGCCGATGATGCCCAGCGTCTTGCCGCGGATCTCGTACGAGTCGGTGGCGCTCTTGAGCCAGCCGCCCCGATGGGCTGCGGCGTTCTTGGCCGGAATGCCGCGCAGCAGCAGGATGGCCTCGCCCAGCACGAGTTCGGCCACCGAGCGCGTGTTGGAGTACGGTGCATTGAAGATGGCCACGCCGCGCTCGGCCGCGGCCACCAGATCGACCTGGTTGGTGCCGATGCAAAAGCATCCCGCCGCCACGAGCTTGGGCGCATGCGCCAATGCCTCGGCTGTGAGTTGCGTGCGCGAGCGGATGCCCAGGAAATGCACGTCGGCGAGCTTGGCGTTGAGTTCGTCACCCTCGAGCGCACCCGACAGCGCCTCGACCTGCGTGTAGCCCGCGTTGCGCAGCAGTTCCTGCGCGGACGGGTGGATGCCCTCGAGCAGGAGGAACTTGATCTTGCTTTTGTCCAGGGAGGTCTTGGTCATGGCATTCAGGGGTGAAAACAGACGCGCCGCTGCGGGGCGTCAATCCCGACTGGAAAGATCGGGAATCCTAGCATGCTGCGTTGCAACACACGCGCGCCGCCTCGCGAGCGGAACGGGTTTTCCCGCTTTGTGACGATTCGAAGGCATGGCGAAATTGTCTTTCGAATGTCATAAACGATTCATAGCATCCACGCTTTCAGCCCACAGGAGTTCCAGACCATGAAATTCAGATCCGTGGCCGCGGCCATCGCCGTGACCTTCGCCGTGCAGGGTGCCGCACTGGCGCAAACCGAAATCCAGTGGTGGCATTCCATGACGGCCGTGAACGGCGAGTGGGTCAACGACCTGGCCAAGCAGTTCAACGAAAGCCAGAAGCAATACCGGATCGTGCCGACCTTCAAGGGTTCGTACGACGAGTCGATGACGGCTTCGATCGCCGCCTTCCGCGCCGGCAATGCACCGCACATCCTGCAGGTGTTCGAAGTGGGCACGGCCACGATGATGGCCAGCAAGGGCGCGATCGTGCCCGTGGGCAAGGTGATGCAGGACGCGGGCGTGAAGTTCGACCCGAAGGCCTACATCCCCGCCGTGGCCGGCTACTACACCGCCCCCAACGGCCAGATGCTGAGCTTCCCGTTCAACAGCTCGACCACCATCTTCTATTTCAACAAGGACGCCTTCAAGGCGGCCGGCCTGCCCACCGACAAGGCGCCGGCGACCTGGCCCGAAGTCGTCTCGGCCGCCGCCAAGCTCAAGGCCAGCGGCCACAAGTGCCCGTTCACCACGGCCTGGCAGAACTGGACGCAGGTGGAGAGCTTCTCGGCCTGGCACAACGTCGAATTCGCCACCAAGGGCAACGGCCTGCAGGGGATGGACGCCCGGCTGAAGGTGAATTCGCCGCTGCACGAGCGCCACATCACCAATCTGGCCAACATGGCCAAGCAGGGCCTGTTCATCTACAAGGGCCGCGGCAACGTGCCCGAAGCGTCCTTCGTCTCGGGCGAGTGCGCCATGATCAACACCTCGTCCGGCTTCTATGGCAACGTGGCCAAGAACGCCAAGTTCGCCTATGGCCTGGCCCCGCTGCCTTACTACCCCGACGTTCCGGGCGCGCCGCAGAACACCGTGATCGGCGGCGCCAGCCTCTGGGTCATGGCCGGCAAGAAGCCCGAGGAATACAAGGGCGTGGCCGAGTTCTTCAAGTTCATCTCGACCCCTGAGGTGCAATCGGCCAGCCACAAGCGCACCGGCTATCTGCCCGTCACCATGGCTTCGTACGAGCTGACCGAGAAATCGGGTTTCTACAACCAGAACCCCGGCACCGACGTGGCCGTCACGCAGATGATCCGCAAGGTGACCGACAAGAGCCGCGGCATCCGCCTGGGCAACTACGTGCAGATCCGCGCCATCGAAGACGAAGAACTCGAGCAGGTCTGGAACGGCCGCAAGACGCCCAAGGAAGCGCTGGACTCGATCGTCAAGCGCGGCAACGAGCAGCTCGAACGTTTCCAGAAGGCCAACAAGGGTTGAGCGCCGTTCCGCGCTGACCTGATCCGCCGCCCGGCTACCATCCGGGCGGCGTTTTCATTGGATTACCATGGAAAAAAGAGTCGTCTTCCGTTCGTCCTGGCTGCCCTGGGTACTTCTGATGCCCCAGCTGGTGATCATCAGCGTGTTCTTCTTCTGGCCCGCCAGTCAGGCGCTGATGCAGTCGCTGCAGTCGCAGGATGCCTTCGGCATGTCGACCACCTGGGTCGGTCTCGAGAATTTCGAGCGCCTCTTCGACGACCCCTCGTACATCGAATCCTTCAAGACCACGGCGCTCTTCTCCGTGCTGGTGGCGGGCATCGGCATCGCGCTGTCGCTGCTGCTGGCCGTCTTCGCGGACCGCGTGGTGCGTGGCACCCATATTTACCGCACGCTCTTGATCCTGCCCTACGCCATCGCCCCGGCCGTGGCCGCTGTGCTGTGGGTCTTCATGTTCTCGCCCTCGCTGGGCGTGGTGTCGTATGCGCTCGGCAAGATCGGCTACGACTGGAACCACCTGCTCAACGGTGGCCATGCCATGACGCTGATCGTGATCGCGTCGGTGTGGAAGCAGATCTCCTACAACTTCCTGTTCTTCCTGGCGGGCCTGCAGTCGATCCCGAAATCGTTGATCGAAGCGGCAGCCATCGACGGCGCGCGCCCCTGGCGCCGCTTCTGGACGGTGCAGTTCCCGTTGCTCTCGCCCACCACGTTCTTCCTGCTGGTGATCAACATCGTCTACGCCTTCTTCGACACCTTCGCCATCGTCGATGCGGCCACGCAGGGCGGCCCGGGCAAGGACACGGCGATCCTGGTCTACAAGGTGTATTACGACGGCTTCAAGGCCATGGACCTGGGCAGCTCGGCCGCGCAGTCGGTGGTGCTGATGGCCATCGTCATCGTGCTCACCGTGATCCAGTTCCGCTACGTCGAGAAGAAAGTGAATTACTGATGCCGACACGAGGTCATCACCATGGTTGAGCGTCGCCCCACCCTCGGCATCCTCGCGCACGGGATCATGATCCTGGGCGTGCTGATCGTGGCGTTCCCGCTGTATCTGGCGTTCATCGCCTCCACGCACACGCCGCAGGAAATCGTGCAGGCGCCCATGCCGCTCACGCCGGGCGCGAACTTCGTCGAAACCTATAAGGCCGCGCTGTTCGGCCGCGAGACCGGCGCCGGCTCGCGCGCGCCGGTGGCGCGGATGATGTGGGTGAGCCTGGTGTCGGCGCTGGTCATCACCTTCGGCAAGATCGCGATCTCGCTGCTGTCGGCCTTCGCGGTGGTGTACTTCCGCTTCCCGTTCAAGGGGCTGTGCTTCTGGGCCATCTTCATCACGCTCATGCTGCCGGTGGAGGTGCGCATCGGACCCACCTACCAGGTGGTGTCGGATCTGGGCATGCTCAACAGCTATGCCGGGCTCACGGTGCCGCTGATCGCGTCGGCCACGGCCACCTTCCTGTTCCGGCAGTTCTTCCTCACCGTGCCCGACGAACTGGTCGAGGCCGCGCGCATGGATGGCGCGGGGCCCCTGCGCTTCTTCAAGGACGTGCTGGTGCCGCTGTCGGCCACCTCGATCGCGGCGCTGTTCGTGATCCAGTTCATCTACGGCTGGAACCAGTACCTCTGGCCGCTGCTGGCCACCACCAGCGAGGACATGTACCCGATCGTGATCGGCATCAAGCGCATGGTCGCCGGTGGCGACTCACAGAACGAGTGGAACGTCGTCATGGCGACCGCCCTGCTGGCCATGCTGCCACCGGCCATCGTCGTCGTGCTGATGCAGAAGTGGTTCGTCAAGGGCCTCGTGGACACCGAGAAGTAAGGAACGCAGAGAACACCATGGCAGCCATCCAACTCAAAGACGTCGTCAAGCGCTACGGCACGGGCGCGAGCGCAGTGCAGGTCATCCACGGCGTCAACGCCGACATCGCCGACGGCGAGTTCATTGTCATCGTCGGGCCTTCGGGTTGCGGGAAGTCGACGCTGCTGCGCATGGTCGCGGGCCTGGAAGAGGTCAGCGGCGGCACCATCTCGATCGGCCATCGCGTGGTCAACGACCTCGAGCCGGCCGAGCGCGACATCGCCATGGTGTTCCAGAACTACGCGCTCTACCCCCACATGAGCGTGTTCGACAACATGGCCTACGGCCTGAAGATCGCGAAGGTGCCAAAGGACGAGATCAAGGCCCGCGTCGACAAGGCCGCCGGCATCCTGGAGCTGGGCCACCTGCTCGAGCGCAAGCCACGCCAGCTTTCGGGCGGCCAGCGCCAGCGGGTCGCCATGGGGCGCGCCATCGTGCGCCAGCCGCAGGTGTTCCTGTTCGACGAACCGCTCTCCAATCTCGACGCCAAGCTGCGCGCCCAGACCCGGCTGGAGATCCAGAAGCTGCACCGCGAGCTCGGCATCACCAGCCTGTTCGTCACGCACGACCAGGTCGAGGCCATGACGCTGGCGCAGCGCATGATCGTGATGAACGCCGGCAACATGGAGCAGTTCGGCACGCCCGAAGAGGTGTACACGCGGCCGGCGTCCACCTTCGTGGCCAGCTTCATCGGCTCGCCGCCCATGAACCTGTTGCGCCATGCGCCGGGCGGACGCGCGGGCTCGATCCTCGGCATCCGGCCCGAGCATCTCGACGTGGGCGCGGGGGGTTGGGAGGCGCGCGTGGAAACCTCCGAACTGCTGGGCGCCGAGCGCCTGATCTACGCCCGCGTGGGCGACGAGCAGGTCATCGTTCGCGTGGACGAACACGGTGGCGCGCCGGCGCCCGGCAGCGTCATCCGCATCGCACCGCGCGAAGACCGCCTGCACTGGTTCGACGCCGCCACCGGCAAACGCGTGTGACTGCCACGCCGTCCGCCCCGCTGCCGCACTGGCCGTATCCGCGCTGGATCGCGCACCGCGGCGCGGGCAAGCTGGCCCCGGAAAACACGCTGGCTGCGTTCCGCCTGGGCGCCCACCACGGCTATCGCATGTACGAGTGCGACGTGAAGCTGTCGGCCGACGGCGTGCCTTTTCTGTTGCATGACGCCACGCTCGAACGCACCACCACGGGCTCAGGCACCGCCAGCGAGCGCACATGGGGCGAGCTGGCACAGCTCGACGCCGGCGGCTGGCACAGCCGCGCCTACGCGGGCGAACCGCTGATGACGCTCGAGGCGCTGGCGCGGCACTGCCTGGCGCAGGGTCACCTGCTGAACATCGAGATCAAGCCCACGCCCGGCGACGAGGCTCGCACCGGCAAAGTCGTTGCGCAGGCCGCTGCCCGCCTGTGGCAGGGCGCGGCCGTGCTGCCGCTGTTGACGTCCTTCCAGCCAGCATCGCTGGTGGCCGCGCGCACGGCCGTGCCAGCCCTGCCACGCGGCCTGTTGCTGGCCGAGTGGCGCGACGACGCTCTCGCCTTCGCCCAGGAGCAGACCTGCGTCGCCATCGTCTGCCAGTGGGAGCTGTGGACCGCTGAACGCGTGGCGCAGGTACACGCGCTCGGCATGCGCGCCATGAGCTACACCGTGAACGACGCCGATGCCGCACACCGGCTGCTGGCGCTGGGCACCGACGGACTCATCACCGACCGGGTGGATCTTTTCGCGCCGGCCGCGGTGTGAACACCGCGCCGCGCACGCCTCAGCCCTGGTGCGACTTTCGCGCGATCACCTGCATCTCGACGTAGGCATCGGGGATCGCGATGCCAGCGATCATGGCCGTGCCTGTGGGCTTGCACGGCAGGTGCCGCGCGAGCGCATCGATGACCGCGGGCAGGTGTTCGTGTGCGGACACGATGAGTGTGTAGTTGACGATGTTGTGCAGCGTGCCACCGCAGGTGGCCAGATAGCTTTCGATATTGCGCAGCATCAGTTGCGTCTGCTCGGCGGCGGTGCTCGCCAGGCGGTGGGCGGCATAGTCCATGCCGATGGTGCCGGACACGAAGATCCATTCGTCGTCGAATATCGCGCGCGAGTACGGCGCATTGGCGAAGGGCATCGGCTGGATCACGGGAATCTGCATGGCGGGCTCCGAAGGGGCAGGTCAGGGATGGCTGTCGGCCAGCATGGCGCGCACGATGGCGCGGGCATGCAGGTCGGTGGAATCGAACAGGGGCACGGGTGACACCAGGTGAGGCAGCAGTTCGCCGAGCTCGGTGCACCCCAGCACGATGCCTTCGGCACCACGGGCCGCCAGCACCGCACACAGCTCGGACACCGTGCGGGCGGCCGCCTCGTGCGCGAGGCCACCGGACAGGTCGTGAAAGATCGTCGCGTCGAGCCGGGCGCGCTCGGCCTCGTCGGGCGTCACCAGCTCAACGCCTCCGGACTGCGTGAACGCCTGCCCGAAGAACGGCGCGTCCAGTGCGAAGCTGGTCGCCAGCAGGCCCAGCCGGCGCATGGCAGGCTGGGCCGCCCGCACGCCGAGCGCGGTCTCGGCAGCGATGTGAACCAGCGGCAAGCCGGCAGCCTCGCCCACGGCATCGGCCGCGAAGTGCCCTGTATTGGCCAGGATGGCAACCACATCCGCGCCGGCCGCGCGCACCTGCCTGGCGGCTTGCTGCATACGCGCACTCGCGTCCTGGGGACGGCCGGACTGCATGTCTTGCAGCACCTCGGCGAAGTCCAGGCTCACGATCACACAGCGCGCGGAGTGCGGCGCACCCAACGCTGCCTGCACATGCCGATTGATCAGCCGGTAGTACGTCAGCGTCGAGGGCCAGGCGATGCCGCCGATCAGGCCAGCCGTCTTCATGCGTGGCGTCAATCCAGCTTGAAGCCGAGCTTGCGGATCACGGGCGCATAGCGCACCGCATCGCGCTCGATGCGCTCAGCCATGGTGGCCGGGCTGATGGCGGGTGCCGGCTCGAAGCCGAACGTGCCCAGCTTCTCCACCACGTCGGGTTGACGCACGGCCCAGTCGGCCTCTTGCGAGAGGCGCTGCGCGATCGCCGCGGGCATGCCGGCCGGACCGGCCAGCCCGAACCACACGGAAAAGTCCACGCCTCGAAACCCGAGCTCGTCCAGCGTGGGTACGTCGGGCAGCGCGCCGAATCGGCGAGCCGAGGTCACGGCCAGGATGCGCGCGCGGCCGGCACGCACGAACTGCACGTACGGAGCGAGCCCGTCGAAGGCCAGGCTGACGTCGCCGGCCATCAGACCCTGCGCGACCTCGGCACTGCCCTTGTAGGTGATGCGCGTGGCGTCGATGCCGGCTGTCTGCGCGAACTCGGCCAGCGCGATATGCGCCAGGATCGCGGCCGAGCCGACGTTGAGCTGCCCCGGCTGCGCCCGGGCGCGCTGCACCACCTCCGGCATGGCCTGGGCGTCGCCCGGACGGGCACTGCCGATGACGGTGATGGGGGACGTGATCGCCAGCGCCACCGGCGTGAAGTCGCGGCGCGGGTCATAAGGCAGGCGCGTGTAGAGCGACGGGTTGAGCACGAAGGTCTGGTCCATGGTCCAGATGAGCGTGTGGCCGTCGGGCGCGGCGCGCAGCAGTTCCTGCACGCCGATGATGGTGTTGCCGCCCGCCTTGTTGTCGATGAAGATGGGTTGGCCCAGACGTTCGGCCATCTTGGCGGCGATCATGCGGGCTGTCGCGTCCGCACCACCGCCGGCGACGAATGGAACGATCAGCCGGATAGGCCTGGACGGCCAGGATTGCGCCCACAGCCCGGGCGCGCCGAGCGCCGCGGCGCCGGCGGCCACCCACTTGAGCGCTGCGCGCCGCGGCGGCATGCTCTGTGCTAAACCCTTGTATCCATCGTGCCGATGCGTCATGGCGAAGCTCCTTCTCGCCCCGAACGTTATCGCCGGCCCAAAGGACTTGCTATGCCGATCCGATCATCCGCTGTGCCGAACGCCTCGTCGCATGTCCCGGCGCCTGATGCTCATGCCGCGATGCGCGAAGACGATTTCAACGCCACGTTGTGGCGCCTGCCCCAGGCGCGCGAGCGCAGCCTGTCGACCCTGCGCGGCAGCCTGCACGACCTGCATTGGCCGGCAGACGGCGGCCGCCTCACACAACTGCGCTGCAGCCCCTGGGATGGCGCGACCGCGCTGTTCTACGACTTCCGCCTGCGCCGCCACCTGCAGGTGTGCCTGGATCCGCAGGAC